>JBOFGM010000217.1:0-3644 GCA_051649105.1 Iodobacter sp.
AATATGGATGAATTAACCGGGCGTCATATTTCTGATTTATTTGAGAATTTATCCCCGGATGAAACCGATAAATATTTATACCGCAGCATTCATCAGACAGACCCCGGTGATGACGGGCACCCGGTTTCAGTTTATTGCATCAATCATGCTCAGGCTGAATTAACGCTGCATTATTTGCCACATAATCAAACGGTGGTCGCGGTGCTGAGTACGGCTGCAGGCCTTGCCTGGCCTGAAAAACAGGTTATGCAAGAGCGCCTGCAACTGGCCATTGATGCCGCGGGGATGGGAATCTGGGAGTGGAGTGTTGCCGATAATCAGCTGCGCTGGGATTCTGTGATGTATTCGCTCTATGGCCTCAATGCAATTACGTTTGAGCTGGATTATGCCCGTTGGTCTGCGCTGATATTACGCGATGATTTACCTAAATTTGATGGTGCGGTGCATGCCATGTTGTTGGGTGGCGAGCCTTTGCATGAAACGGTACGGGTGCGCCGTGCCGACGGTGAAATTCGTTATATTTCAATGCATGGAAAATTAATCACCGATAAATATGATCTGTCAGAACATATTATTGGCGTTAATTTTGATATTACCCCGCTCAAAGAAGCGGAGGTTTCTTTAAGAGAATCAGAAGAGCGCTTTGCTCTGGCCGCGCAAGCCGCGCAGGAGGGGATCTGGGACTGGAATATGCAAACCGGGGAAGTCTGGTTTTCCCCGCAATGGAAAGCCAATTTTGGTTATCCGGATCATGAATTAGTGAATGATTTCACTACCTGGGACTCCCTGATTGATCCGGAAGACAGAAAACGGTTTTTGCGTTTAACTCAGGCCTATAACCAAGGGGTATTAACACGCTTTGAAACCACCCTGCGTTTTAAACATAAAAAGGGTCATTGGGTCAGTGTGCGCAGCCGGGCGGTGCATTTAAAAAATGAGCAGGGTGATGTGGTCCGTATGGTGGGATCCAATGAAGATATTACTGAAATACTGCAACATGAAGCCGAGCTGGACGACAGCCGCAAGCGAATGGATTTAACGATTCAATGCGCGGGTTTAGGAATATGGGATTGGAATCTGATCAGTAATGAAGTTTTGTTTGGTGGTAAATGGGCAGAAATGCTGGGTTATGACGATAGCGATATTGCACCCAATATTACCAGCTGGGTGGATTTAACGCATCCGGATGATTTAATTGCGGCAGAAAAAATACTGCATTCCCATTTTTCCGGCCATCTGCCGGTGTATTCGGCTGAATTCAGAATGCGGTCCAAAGATGGCAGCTGGCGCTGGATATTGGGCGTAGGAAGGGTGAATGCCTATACCCGCGAGGGAAAACCAATGCGGATTCTGGGGGTGAATATTGATATTCATACCAGAAAAACCAATGAAACGGCTTTGCAGCAGGCCATTTTACAGGCTGAGGCGGCCAGCCGGGCAAAAAATGAATTTCTGGCTAATATGAGCCATGAAATACGCACACCATTAAATGCGGTATTGGGATTTGCTTCTTTATTAGAAAAAAGCGATCTGGATATCCGGCAGCGTGATTTTGTGGATTCTGTGCAAATTGCAGGTAATGCACTCTTGTTTTTAATTAATGATTTACTGGATTTTTCAAAAATAGAATCCGGCCGGCTGGAATTAAATAATACAGAATTCAATGTGCGTCATCTGTTTGAAGAAGCGTTAACGATTATTGCTCCTGCTGCCTGCGACAAGCATTTAGAAATGGCCTGTATTGTTTCACCAGAGGTGCCGGAGCATGCTTTTGGGGATTCGGCGCGGATACGTCAAATACTGCTGCATCTGTTAAATAATGCCATTAAATTTACCTCGGCCGGGCATGTGGTCACCCGTGTTGGCTGCCTTTTTTCTGATTCACAGTCTGTTTGCGTACGGGTGGATATCACCGATACCGGCGTGGGGATTACTGCTTCGCACAGAATGAAATTATTTAATGCGTTTACTCAGGCAGATAATTCAACAACCCGCCGTTTTGGGGGCACCGGAATGGGGCTGTCGGTTTGTAAATCTTTAATTGATGCCATGAATGGCAGAATTGGCACGGAGGAGGCCGAAGGCGGTGGCTCTGTTTTCTGGATTGAAATTCCGCTGACGGTTTGTGCCGCGCCATTGCCGCCGATTTATGCCCGGACAGATAAAAAGATCTTGCTGCTGGATGCTTTTGCCCCGCGAGCTCAATCGCTGATGATTTTACTGGAGCGTGCCGGATTTAAAGCGGATTATTTTGCCGATTCCATACAAGGATCCGCGGCGGCAGATCAGACGGATTATTTATTACTGATCGCCGATGAGCGCGCCGGGGCCGCTCTTTTACGCCAGCAGCCGCACATGGCTGATTTGCCCTGTATTATTTTGACGGATGGATTTGCGGATTGGGCTGTAGGTGTTGCACCGGATTATTGCCTGGCCAAACCTGTGGTGGAGCGCTCTTTAAGGCGTTGCCTGGAAGAGGCTTTGGCGCTGGCCGTGCCGGCGGCACAAATTTTGCAGCCATTCAATCATTTATCGGTCTTACTGGCTGAGGATAATCTTGTTAACCAAAGGGTTGCCGTATTAATGCTGGAGCATTTAGGGTGCCGGGTCGATGTGGCCGCTAATGGTTTAGAAGCGCTGAATGCGGTGCAAAAGGGCCATTATGATCTGGTGCTGATGGATTGCCAGATGCCGGAAATGGATGGTTATACTTCGGTATCCATGATCCGCGCTTTAAACGGAGCGCAAAGCGATGTGCCGGTGGTGGCTTTAACGGCCAATGCATTTAAGGCCGATGAAGAGCGCTGCTATGCCGCCGGAATGAATGATTTTATTGCCAAGCCTATTAGTAATGATCAGTTAATGCGCGTATTAGCCCGGTTTTTTCCAACTAAAAGCCAGGCTGAGCCTGTGCAAAGTGGAGGTATTATGAATTCGTTCGTTGACCCTGAAAGTATTGATAAAGAAATGAGCAGTATTTATCAGACCTTTGAAGATTTAAAGAAAATGCTGGGCATGGATATGACTGATGAATTAATTCAGTTGTTTTTGCCAACGCTGGATGAATGTCTGTCAAATCTGGGGCCCTTGATTGAAGCCGGGGAAGGTGAACCGGTGGTGGTTTGTGCGCATAAATTAAAAGGCGCTGCGGCGCAGATGGGCGCGCTGGCGCTGGCCGATTTATGCAAAAAGGTGGAGCTGGCCGGGCGGGATAATCAGCTGGCGCACGCCAGGCCACTGCATGCAGAGATTCTGGCTTTAGGCGGGGCGGTGGGCCAGCGTTTACGGAGCGGGGCCGCTTAATCCGGTACCCAGAAACGGCTGGTCAGTAATTAGTAAGCTTAATGCAGTAAAATCATTCATTTTACACAGGGATTGTCGTGATCTTGCCCGCATCTGCCGAGCTCAGCCCTTGGTTGCAGCATAAATTAAGCCATGCCCGTAAAGTGACCGGTGGTGATTTAGCCCGCGAGGCGATGCCGGCCAGCCGTGCCGCGGCCGTGCTGATCCCGCTGGTATTGCACCCCGCTGGTGCCACGGTGCTGTTTACCCAGCGCGCCGCTCATCTCTCTACCCCTGCCGGGCAGGTGAGCTTTCCCGGCGGCGCTTATGAGGAACAGGATGAAAATCTGGTGGCCACCGCG
>JBOFGM010000218.1:0-3003 GCA_051649105.1 Iodobacter sp.
GAGCATTTGCCGGCACTGCGCAGTGCCGCCGCATTATTGCTGGTGGATGCCAATGAATTACTGGCCTCCGGCGGTGCTATTTCTGCCGCGGTTCAACAGTTTAAAAACGCGTTTTCTCAGTTTTGCAGTACCAGCGCCCGCTTTAACTTGCTGAGCGGACATGAGCAGCAGCCGGCAGACCTGGTGCTACTGAGAAAAACCGCCTATGCCGTGACTTTGCAGCCTGAACGGCTGAAGGCCTGGTGTGGCTGGTGCCGGGTACGTAATGAGGCGGTGGCGCTGGGGTTGCAGCCCTTGGTGGAAGACCTGCTGATGCGGCCGGGTGAGCCGGTGGCACAGACCTTTGAGGTGGCTTATGCCCGCTGGTTTGCGGCAGAAATCATTCAGGCGGAGCCAGATTTGCGTTATTTTGCCCCGGCAGAAGAGATCAGCGACACCTGTCGCCAGCAGCTGGCCGCTCTGAATCAGCTGGCTGCCCGTGTGGTCCGGGCCCGGCTTTGTGCGGCGATTCCTGCCAAAAACCAAGCGGCCAGTGCAGCGGCTTTGCTGCAGGCCGAGCTGCAAAAGACACGGCATAAGACGGCGCGTCAGTTGCTTTCGGAGATGGGCAGGGTCATTGATCAGCTGGCGCCTTGCATGATGATGAGCCCCTTATCGGTGGCGCGGTATTTGCCGGCGGAGCTGGCCCGGTTTGATCTGGTGGTTTTTGATGAAGCCTCGCAAATTGCAACCGTGGATGCGCTGGGCGCAATGGCCCGCGGACGGCAGGTGGTGGTGGTGGGAGACCCGTGCCAGATGCCACCCGGGCATTTGTTTGGCCGTGCGGCTGATGAGGACAACTTGGATGACGCCCCGGAAAGTATTCTGCAGGAATGCCTTTCTGCCGGGGTCGCTTCGCATTGCCTCAGCTGGCATTACCGCAGCCAGAATGAAAGCCTGTTTGCCTTTGCTAACCACCGTTACTACGCTGGCCGGCTGCTGACCTGCCCGCCGGCACAGGCTGGCAGAGCGGTGGAATGGCGGCGCGTCAACGGGGTGTATAACCGGGGTAATCAGCTTGAAGCCGAAGCCATGGTGGCAGAAACCTTGCGGTACTTAAGCGATCCGGCGTGGGTCGCGGCGGGTTACTCGCTGGGCCTGGTGGTGCTGAACCGTATTCAGCAAGGTCTGGTGAATGATCTTTTGGATCAGGCCCGCCGGCTTTATCCGCATATTGAGCCGTTTTTTCAGCAAAAAGAGCCTGTTATGGTTAAAACCATCGCAACCGTGCAGGGAGATGAGCGCGATATTATTTTACTGGGGATGACCTATGGCCCTGCCGTGCCGGGGGCCAGAGTAATGCCCATGAATTGGGGGCTGCTTAACCAGGAAGGAGGCTGGCGCGCTCTGAATGTCGCTGTGACCCGGGCCCGCCGCAGTATGCTGGTTTTTACTTCGTTTGATCCGTCGATGGTGGATTTAAGCCGCAGCAGCGCGCTGGCGGTGCGGGATCTGAAGCATTTTGTGGAATATGCCCGGTATGGCCCTCTGGCGATGGCAATCCGTTCCGGGGAGTCGTCATCCTTTGAAGATGCTGTGGCGGCGGCTTTGCAGCAAAAAGGCTGGCAGGTGGTGCCGCAAATTGGGTTTTCACGCTTTCGGGTGGGTTTAGGGGTGGTTCATCCGGATCATCCGGGGGATTATCTGGCTGCGGTGGAGTGCGATCGTGCCTGCATGGCTGCGGACCTCTGCCAGATTCAGCCTGGTCTTTTAAGCGGGCAGGGCTGGAAAGTGCTGCGGGTATGGCCGCTTTGCTGGTGGAAGGATCAGGCCGGCGCCCTGGAGGATTTACATTTGGCGCTGCAGGTTTTACTGGCAGAATCCCGGCTGGAAGTTGCTGATTTACCAGGCATTAACCAGGACGAGAGTCATGCAGCAGTTAGTGAGTTATATCCGGGTGATTTGTGGTTTGCCAGGCCCCGTGACGGTGGCAGAGACCATGGTGCGGCGGGAAAGCTGGCTGGATCAGGGCTTTGAAGTGTTCAAAGAAGACTGGGTTTATGTATTTAATAATGGCGTGAAGATCAGCCGGATCCTGGAGCAGGATCTGTTTCCGGCAGAGCTGGCCTGTGCAGAGTGTTTTATCAGTTACAAGGTGCTGGATGCTGCCGGGTTGCCCATTTTTCCGGCCAGGCAAAATTTTGCCAATGCCTGCCGTGAAGCTTTCTGGATAAAATACCACTCAGCCTGATTTACGCCCATCCAGCAGCCCGGCCTGCTCTGATCGTGCCGGCACCGCTGTCTGTCATATTAAATACCTCCCATGGCGCGGCCATGGAAGGTACAGGGCGGTGGGGTTATTGTTTCGAGCCCAGCCGGTCGGCCACCAGGATCGCGCCATAGACCAATTCAGCCGTGATATTAAACGGCATATTGTGAATGGTTTCACCCGGCGCGCAGGCGGCTTTGGCCACCTCCATCAGCGCCTGATGGCTGACTTGTCCAGCCCCCATATCGGCCAGACACGTTGGCAGGCCCACGCTGCGGCAAAAGGCCAGCACTTCATTAATTTCTTCTAATGGCGCATTTTCTAATGCCAGCTGAACCAGTGTGCCAAAGGCCACTTTTTCACCATGAAATAGATGATGGCATTCGCTGAGCAGGGTCAGCCCGTTATGCACGGCATGGGCGGCAGCCAGACCACCACTTTCAAAACCCACGCCACTTAAATAAGTATTGGCTTCAATAATATTTTCTACGGCGGGGGTGGCGACTTTATTTTCTACTGCAATTTTGGCTTTTAAACCATCTTGCAGCAGAGTTTGATAGCAAAGCTTAGCCAGTGCCAGCGCGGCTTGGGTGGGCATGCCCCCAGCCATGGCCAAATGACCGGAGCGGGCGGTGGCGCGGGCTTCAAAGTAAGTGGCCAGTGCATCGCCCATGCCGGCGACCAGCAGACGGGCGGGGGCTTTTGCCACAATATCGCTGTCTACCAGTACAATTTCTGGGTTTTTGGGCAACATT
>JBOFGM010000219.1:0-3498 GCA_051649105.1 Iodobacter sp.
TGAGTAGCAAAAACGAGCGTAGCAAACGCTTACTGCTGTGGTTGCAGCGCAGCTATGTGGTCAGCCAGTATCAGGATTTCGATCCGACAATGGGGAGTGATCAGGATATGCCCCTTGATCTGGATCACCTGATTCCGCACAGCCTGTTTGGGTATAACTGGAGCGGCTATGGCAGTAAGATCGCGCTGGACAACCAGGAATCGCTCAATAATTTTTGGGAATACCGGGGGGCGATTGGTAACTCGGTGGGCAATTATCGCTGGCTGAATTCTTCTATCAATCGCCGGCGACAAGCTGAATTAATTGCGGTGCTTGAAAAAGAGGGGGATTGCCTGGAAGTGTGTGATCTGGAAGAGTGGAATGCGCTGATTCGGCCGCTCAATGATAATCCATGGCGTCAGCAAGATGTCGTGCAATTTCAACGCCTGATTGATCTGCGTACTTTGCAGCTTTACCAGCGGATGCTTGATGAAAGTGGCTTATTTGCTTTTGTTTCTACAAAAAAATGAAAATTGACTATCCGTTTTATGCAATATCCATTCAGGGCATGGTGTTTTTTTGCATTAAATAATCCGAAATCAATGACGTATCTGAGCGCCTTAAATAAAGGGCGCGCATTAGCACGCCCCCTTAAATAATGGGTCAGGCCTTACTTATTTGAGGAAACAGAGTCAATTTTATTCTTGTCCATGTATTTGGAAAATCTGGAAAATGAAGAATTGACCTCTGGATTGGTCATTAACTCTTGCATTGCCAATTTACCGATAGCGCCAAAAGCGGCTTGAAAAGCTGCGGCGCCCTCACTTTGCATTGCTGTTTTTGCCTGTGACGGACAATTTTTGACTATCAGTTTGGTTAACAGGGCAGCCATTGTTTTGTCCAGGTCCTCTCTGTCTTTTTCGGTAACGTTAGAGAGGCTGCGAATTTCCGGATGAGCGGACATGCCAACAAAAACCCAGCGCGCCATATCCTTGCGATCTTTACCTGTTGTGTTATCCGCAAGGCAGGTAGCCAGTGCATCCGTATCAGCGCCAGCGCTTGCAGGTAAGGCAGTTATTGAAATTGCAACAGCGGCCAAAATCGTAACAGATATCTTCATGTGATTTATCCGGGTAAATGTCAGTATTACTGTATATCGGGATATGACATATTTGAAAACAACAAATTTAAGTAAAGCGATTGAGGCATATCTTAAAACGGCAAAGTAACTACCCGCAAACAAAACCGCTCCGGGCCTGAGCGGTTTTTTCGTTTATTGCTGATCAGGTTTTCTAAAGTATGGAAATGTCCGGCGGTTTGAGTTAACCAGCCATTTTGCCGCGCCAGTGCGTTAAGTACACGCGCTGGCGGGGGTGAGGCGGGGTTTTACACCGCCTGGTCAGCGTCTTACCACGTAATGAAAGCCTTTTCAGACTGGAAAGATATTTGCAATAGCGCAAATGCATACTGATTTATTGTTTTTCATTTAAATGTTCAAAATGATAAAAGGACTGAATAAAATGAAAAAAATAATGCTTGCGGCTTTGCTGGCGGGTTTCATGGCTATGGCAATTGCCGGTTATCCTGAAGGTTATGCAGCGGCCCAGGCAGGTCATTTTGCGCTGGCACTCAAAGAGTTTGAGCCGCTTGCTAAACAAGGGAATCCTGGTGCGCAATACAACCTTGGTTTAATGTATTTCAAGGGGTTGGGTGTGCCGCGGAACGAGGCCGTCGCTTTTAGCTGGTATCACAAGGCCGCAGAGCAAGGGCTTGCCGACGCGCAATGCAAATTGGGTGAGATGTATTTCAATGGGCAGGGTGTGGCGCAGAACAATGCTCAAGCTGTTGCCTGGTATTATAAGGCGGCTCAGCAAGGCTTCGCCGCTGCGCAATTCAGTATGGGTTTGTTGTACTTTCAGGGCTGGGGCGTGCCCCGGAATGAGGTTCAAGCGGCCCGCTGGTTTCGCAAGGCCGCTGAGCAGGGTAATGTCAAAGCACAAGTCAACCTTGGCGCAATGTATAGCAGTGGTCAGGGTGTCCCTCTGGATTATGCACAAGCAGTGCGCTGGTATCGCAAGGCCGCAGAGCAAGGCAATGCCTTCGGACAATATGACCTCGGCCGGATGTATGCGGCTGGCCAAGGCGTACCAAAGAACTGGGTTGTTGCTTATGCGCTATTTAATCGGTCTGTTTATTTAGGTGCAACAGGTGATATGGTTCTGAACAGGGATCATGCTATGAAGCAATTAACAGCGAAGCAATTAAAGGCCGGCCTGTGGCTAAGTGCTGAAATGGCAAAGCCGAATAATTTAAATAAGGCGATTGAGGCATACCTTAAGGCGGCCCGGTAACTGCCCGCAAAAATAAACGCTCAGGCCAGGAGTGGATATTTTCGTTTATTGCTGATCTGTTCCGGGGTATTAGCGGATTGAATTCACCCGGCTTGCTGCGTTATTGAGTAATGGCTGGTTTTATGGGGCAACAGCCGCTGTTTTGCGGCTGATCGTGATGCCTTATTTCAATACTTTACGCAAAAACAGCATTCCATGGGAAGGAACGTATTGAATACAAGTCATGAAAAGCAGCAGTAAAAAAGATAGTATCCCTGTTTGTGGTGTTTGTATGTTTGGCTATATAATAAATGCTCATTTTATATAAAAACTAATATAGCAGTTTTCGTTCATACGCATAGGTCAGGCCAGAATGAGAAAATCCATGGTCAGAATAGAATCTGTGTGCATTAGTGCGATGGATTCCAGATCCAAGCCGTATACTGCTATAACCGTTTTCATGCGCTAAAGTTATTACATGAGATATCAGAGCTTTGCCAATCCCTTTGTTTTGTATTTTTTCATCTACAACCAAAGCATGAATCTCAATATAACTATTGTTCAGTAATGTTTTGATTTCTTCCGCTTGATAAAGTCCAACCAATAAGCCGTTAAAATCTGCAACAAAAACATGGTTATATTTATTCATACATGTAAGCCTGCCTGAAATATCATTTGCACTGGCTGTATACCCAAGGCTGGGTAATAGTTTAGCTATTTGTTCAGAGTCATCTGAATGGGCCGGCCTTATTTTAAGTTGAAATTTATTAAAACTTAGCACTGGAATTTTTTCATGTCTGATTTGTTTTTCGAAAATATAAGCTGCAGATTTTTTCTCAAATCCAAGGTTAAAAAGAGCGGATTGTTTTTTAACTTCATTTCCGTTTACGCGTACTCTGAATCGATTGTTACCTGATTGAATCGATAATTTGCTGCATTCCAAACAAAAATCAGAGTACAACTCTATAGCATCACAAGGCAGAGCCAAGCTAAAGGCTTCTGTATAACCGTCACTGGCGATTAGCCTGGTAGTGCGTAAATGAAAAAAACCAATAGCTTTATGCCGCTGAAGAGCAATAAGTCCAAAATCATCCGGACTGCTTATTATTCGATCTAATTTTGTATTTATGTTGCAAGTATTTTTGCTGTAGCTCTCACCTGAAAGTAAGTTCATGAGGGTAGCTTTGTG
>JBOFGM010000220.1:0-3706 GCA_051649105.1 Iodobacter sp.
GGATGAGCTGCTGTCTGCTGAAGCTTATGAAAAAGCCATTGGTTAATTAGTGTTCTGCCGCTGTTTTCTGACAAATCACCCGTCAGAAAACAGCTAAGTTTAGCCCGCCCTGTACCTCTTTTACGGTTGCCGCCATGACCCTGTCGCTCGCTCAATTTGAAGATCACGCCGCTTTTGTTTCGCGCCATATCGGCCCTCATTCATCCGAAGAAGCCGCTATGCTGGCCGAGCTGGGTTATAGCAGCCGCAGCGAGCTGATTAAAACCATTGTTCCTGCCGCTATTTATCGCAGCGATGCCTTACCTTTGGGCCAGTTTTCTGCCGCACGCAACGAAGCCGATGCCTTAGCCACGCTGAAAGCCATCGCGGGCAAGAATATCCTGAAGAAAAATATGATTGGCCAGGGTTATTACGGCACCCATACCCCCAGCGTGATCTTGCGCAATATTTTAGAAAACCCGGCCTGGTATACGGCGTATACGCCTTATCAGCCAGAAATCAGTCAGGGCCGCCTGGAAGCCATTATTAATTTCCAGCAAATGATTACCGATATGACCGGCATGGCCATTGCCAATGCCTCGATGCTGGATGAAGGCACGGCTGCCGCCGAAGCCATGACCCTGCTGCTGCGCGCCGGTAAAAGTAAATCCACCATTTTCTATGTTGCCGCCGATGTGCTGCCACAAACCCGTGAAGTGATTGCCACCCGTGCAGCACCACTGGGCATTGAAGTGCGTACCGGCCTTGGCGAAGCAGGCGATGGTTTTGGTGTGCTGCTGCAATACCCCGGGGTCAACGGCGATGTGCCGGATTACCGTGAGCTGGTGGCCTCCCTGCATGCCAAGGGCACGCTGGTGGTGGTGGCGGCCGATTTGCTGGCGCTGACCTTACTGGCCGCTCCCGGCGAATGGGGTGCCGATGTGGTCGTGGGTAACAGCCAGCGCTTTGGTGTGCCGCTGGGCTTTGGCGGCCCGCACGCAGGTTACCTCGCCACCCGCGACGACTTTAAGCGCTCCATGCCCGGCCGTCTGGTGGGAATTACCATCGATGCACAGGGCAAAAGCGCCTACCGCCTGGCACTGCAGACCCGTGAGCAACATATCCGCCGCGAAAAAGCGACTTCCAATATCTGTACTGCACAGGTGCTGCTGGCTGTAATGGCCAGTATGTATGCGGTTTACCACGGCCCGTCCGGCTTAAAACGCATTGCCCACCGTGTGCACCGCCTGACCAGTATTCTGGCGGCCGGCCTGACTCAGCTCGATATCAAGGTCATCAATACCAACTGGTTTGATACCCTGACTCTGAGCGTAAAAGATGCGTCAGCCATCCATGCTCTGGCGGATGCCGCCGGCTTTAATCTGCGCCATATCGACAGCACCACCGTGGGGATTTCGCTGGATGAAACCAGCAACCGCCATGATCTGGCTGCGCTCTGGGCCGTTTTTGCAGACGGGCTCACCCTGCCACAAGTCGATACGCTGGATGCAGAAATCACCGGCGCACTGCCAGGTGAGCTGCTGCGCCAATCTGACTTCTTAACCCACCCGACCTTTAACCGCTATCACTCGGAAACCGAGATGATGCGTTATCTGCGTATGCTGGCGGATAAAGATCTGGCGCTGGACCGCACCATGATTCCGCTGGGCTCTTGCACCATGAAGCTCAATGCCGCCAGCGAAATGATGCCCATCACCTGGCCGGAACTCGCCAATATCCACCCATTTGCCCCGGCAGCGCAGACCAGCGGTTATCGTGAAATGATCACCCAGCTGGAAGCGATGCTGTGCGCGGCCACCGGTTATGCCGGCGTCAGCCTGCAGCCTAATGCCGGCAGCCAGGGTGAATATGCCGGCCTGCTGATTATTAAGGCATACCACGCCTCCCGTAATGATGCAGCCCGTCAGATTGTCCTGATTCCGGCCTCGGCCCATGGCACTAATCCGGCCTCGGCACAGATGGCCGGCCTGACGGTTGTGGTGGTGGCGTGTGACGAAGCCGGTAATATCGATCTGGCTGATTTACGCGCCAAGGCCGATCTGCACAGCGCGGATCTGGCGGCGATTATGATCACCTATCCAAGTACACACGGTGTATTTGAAGCCTCGGTAAAAGAAGTGTGCGAGATCGTGCACAGCCATGGCGGCCAGGTGTATATCGATGGTGCCAATATGAATGCCATGGTGGGTCTGTGCGCACCCGGCCAGTTTGGCGGCGATGTCAGCCATCTGAATTTACATAAAACCTTCTGCATTCCTCATGGCGGCGGCGGCCCGGGTGTGGGACCGGTGGCCGTGGCAGCGCATTTGGTACCGTTTCTGCCTAATCAGCAAAGCAGCGGCTATATCCGTGGCGAACAGGGTATTGGCGCGGTCAGCGCAGCGCCATTTGGCTCGGCGGCTATCCTGCCTATTTCATGGATGTATATCGCCATGATGGGCTCTGAAGGCCTGAAAAGCGCCACCGAAATGGCGATTTTAAATGCCAACTATATCGCCAAGCGCCTGAATCCTTTTTATCCGGTGCTCTACAGCGGCCACGATGGCCTGGTGGCGCATGAATGTATTTTGGATCTGCGCCCGCTGAAAGAATTAAGCGGCATCAGCAATGAAGATGTGGCCAAACGCCTGATGGATTATGGATTCCATGCCCCTACCATGAGCTTCCCGGTACCGGGCACGCTGATGGTGGAACCGACAGAAAGCGAATCCAAGGTGGAGCTGGACCGCTTTATTGATGCCATGATTGCCATCCGCAGCGAAATTGACCGCGTGGTCAGCGGTGAATGGACACTGGCAGATAATCCGCTGGTCAATGCGCCGCATACCGTGGAAGTGGTGACCAGTGACAACTGGGATCATGGCTATACACGCAGTGTGGCGGCCTTCCCGCTGGAGAGCATTAAGCGCAATAAATACTGGCCTGCCGTGGGCCGGGCAGACAATGCTTATGGCGATCGTCATTTATTCTGCGCTTGCTTACCAATGTCTGACTATCAATAATTAACTACGCTAAATAGCGCCAGGGCCATCCGAAAGGATGGCCCTTTTTTATGCCATGAACCTCCAACCTGTAAGTATCATATCTGCAACAGCCTGCACCCCCCCTCCGCACCATATCCATCATAACGGCCAAGGACTGGCTTCAATACCGGCTCACCCCGCCCCCTTATAAATTAAATATCCCTTTGTTTTAATTCAATTAATTTATATTAATCCAATTTCGCATGCCATTTACCAGGCCATAACACATTCACTTGATAGATTTAATGGTTCGGTTAAATATATTCCAAATCCATAAATCGCATAAGTAAATGGCTAAAAATTCATAAAGAACAACAACCTTATAACTTTATTTATGTGTATTATTTTTGGGGTCGACCTTCTGCGTCAGTCAGCAAAAAGTAATTACCATGAATAAATACTCCATTATTTCTGACGAAATACAAGATTTTATTGCTGATATTTTGCCTACCCCTGTGCAGCCCGGCGCGCCATGGCAGCTGGAAGACATTATCCAGGGCTTACGCCAGTCCCGGGAACATACACAAAAAATCCGTTTTCATGGCCAGGTGAGAGAGCTGCCTTCACGGGAAACCATGAGCCAGATTATGGACGGGCTGGCTGCCGTTCTGTTCCCCACCCACTATGGCCGCCCGGATTTATCTGAAGAGAGCATCGACTATTTTGTCGGTGCCACCTTGCAT
>JBOFGM010000221.1:0-7555 GCA_051649105.1 Iodobacter sp.
CTTTGCAATAAACAGCATAAGGTTGTTTCGTCATTGGCATGCAAAATGATCAGATCGACATTGCTGTGTTGCAGTGCCTGGGCCCGGCCATTGGCCTCGATCACATGATAGCCGCCCTCTCTGAGCATCTGGCTGCTGGCTTGAAGCTGCTTTGGGTTGTCACATATATTTAAAAGCGTTGCCACGGCATCCTCCCCGTACAGTAACCCGGGCAAAGTTAATTCTGGCTGGTCATTAAAATTTCTCTGATCTTATGTATAGGGGGTGGGGTGGATCTTTGCAGAAAATTGTTTCCTTTGTTTTCCTTAAAATGTAAGGAAGCAGATTTTCTGTTTTAATTGTGGAATAAATAATATTCAGAAAACGGGAATTAAACAGATCTTTGGTGTTGATTAATTCTTGCAAGGATTGGGGTAATCGCCGGTATTAAACGGAAATAAAAAAAAGCGGAAGGTTGCCCGTTCCGCTTTTAATTAATACAGCTGCGATTAATGAATATCGCGCCAGTATTCTTTTTTAAGTAAATAGCTGATAGGAATCAGAATGAACAACAGAAACAGCATGACGCCGTAACCAATTTGTTCACGCTTCACCTGAGCTGGTTCACCCATATACACCATATAATTCACCAGATCAGCAACCCGATGGTTATATTCGCTCTGGTCAAACTGGCCTTTTTCATCCGTTTTGATCAGGCTGCCTGGTGTAACCAGTTTCAGCTGTTTATGCTCGCCATGCGCTTCTAAAACTTGCTGGCCTTGCAATTCCCATAACACATTGGGCATGCCGACTTTATCAAATACCACATTGTTCCAGCCGGTAGGGCGGGTTTCATCGCGATAAAAGCTGCGCAGATAGGTGTAAAGATAATCTGCACCGCGTGAGCGTGAAATCACCGACAGATCCGGTGGTGTGGCACCAAACCAAGCCTTAGCGTCTGTTGCTTGCATTGACACTTTCATCAGATCGCCTACTTTGGTCGTAGGGAACATCAGATTAGCTTTGATTTGATCTTCGGTCAGGCCAATGTCTTGCAGGCGGTTGTAGCGCATGGCTACAGCACCGTGACAGGACAAGCAGTAGTTGGCAAAAGTTTGCGCACCACGTTGCAGGCTTTCGGTATCGCGCAGGTTAATCGGCGCTTTATCCAGCTGTACGCCAACAACGGCCTGGCTGCTGAAACTCACGCTGGCTAACAGGGCGAACAGCAGAGTATTGAGTGTCTTCTTCATATTGTCCTCCCCTTAGTGCATCGTTACGCGGTCAGGAACCGGTTTGGTTTTGTCCATCTTGGTATAGATTGGCATACCAAGGAAGAAGGCAAAGTAAACCACTGACAGAACCTGAGCGATTACGGTGCGTACATTGGTCGAAGGCAGTGCACCTAAGATACCAAGGCCGATAAAGGCCACTACAAACAGTGCCAGCATGGTTTTGTAAATCGGGCCACGGTAACGGACCGATTTCACCGGAGATTTATCCAGCCATGGCAGGGCCGCAATAATCAGGGTTGCTGCACCCATTGCCAGTACGCCCCAGACTTGTGTGCCAAGGAAAGAAGGCACGGCGCGTAAAATGGCGTAGAACGGGGTGAAATACCATACCGGTGCAATATGCGCAGGTGTTTGCAGTGCATTGGCCGGATCAAAGTTTGGATGTTCCAGGAAGTAACCGCCCATTTCCGGCGCAAAGAAAATAATTGCGCTGAATACGGCCAGGAACACGGAAACACCAAAAATATCTTTCACGGTGTAGTAAGGGTGGAAAGGGATACCGTCGAGTGGAATACCAGTCTTAGGGTCTTTCTTTTTCTTGATTTCCACGCCGTCCGGATTGTTCGATCCCACTTCGTGCAAGGCCACCAGGTGAGCCACAACCAGAGCCAGTAAGACCAGCGGCAGGGCAATCACATGCAGGGCAAAGAAGCGATTCAGTGTTGCGTCAGACACAACAAAGTCACCACGAATCAGTACCGATAAATCCGGTCCGATCACAGGAATCGAGCTGAACAGATTCACAATAACCTGTGCACCCCAGAATGACATCTGGCCCCATGGCAGCAAGTAGCCAAGGAACGCTTCAGCCATCAGGCACAGGTAAATCATCATGCCAAATACCCAGATCAGTTCACGAGGTTTTTGGTAAGAACCATAAATCAGGCCGCGGAACATATGCAGATAAACCACGACGAAAAACATCGATGCGCCGGTGGAGTGCATATAGCGGATTAACCAGCCGCCTGCGACATCCCGCATGATGTATTCAACCGAAGCAAAAGCGACAGAAATATTGCTGCCCGGAATCAAGGAGCCATCCGGCTTGTAGTTCATGGTGAGGAAAATACCGGTGACAATCTGAATCACCAGTACCAGCATCGCCAGCGAACCAAAGAAATACCAGAAGTTAAAGTTTTTGGGTGCGTAGTATTCGGAAATGTGTGCTTTCCAGGTTGATGTCAGCGGGAAACGCTCATCAACCCAGTTGAGGGCCTGCTGGCCCAGTTCTTGTGCTTTGCTCATGGGTCAGCCTCTATTTATCGTCGCCAATCAACAACCGCGCTTCAGTTATATATTTATGCGGCGGAATGACGAGGTTTGTCGGAGCCGGTACGCCGGAATATACGCGGCCGGCGAGGTCGAATTTGGAGCCATGGCAAGGGCAGTAAAAACCACCAAGCCATTCCGGGCCTAAATCAGCAGGAGCCAGATCAGGACGGAAGGTTGGCGAACAGCCCAAGTGTGTACAGACGCCAAGTGCAACCCAGACTTCAGGTTTAATAGAACGTGTTGCATTATTGCAATATTCTGGCTGCTCGCTGGCTGCTGATTTAGGATCTGTCAGTTTGCTGTCGAGTTTAGGTAAGTTAGCCAGCATTTCTGGCGTACGTTTTACGACCCAAACTGGTTTACCCCGCCATTCGGTGGTCACTTGCTGGCCCAGTTCAAGCTTGCTGATATCTACTTCTACAGGGGCACCTGCGGCCTTGGCTCGCTCGGAAGGAAAAAAACTGGCGATAAAAGGCGTGGCTACGCCTGCTACTGCACCGGCTCCGGCGACGCCTGTGGCGATCAGCAGGAACCGCCGTTTGCTGTTATCTACTTGCTGGTCACTCATAACCCAATCCCTGATTGACGGCTAAAACCATCAAATTCTACCTGAAACGACAGGGGAACTTAAAGCTTTGCGCGCATGTCTTTGATAATCTTTCTTGCCTGACCCTAATGTCAGGGCTTAGAACGCTCGTAAGTCTGCAATTCTTCGTGGATTTTATCAGCGACAGCCGTTGTAATTTCACTGGCGCTTTCACGGCTGGTTCCCGGTGCAGTAATCTGCCATACCCTGGCTGAAAGCAGCCAGCCGCCTTCCACCGGGGCAATAAAGTAGCTCATTCTTGCCTCTGTGGTTTTGGTGGCATTGAGCACAGGAATACTGAATTCCAGCCGCTGTGCGGTTCTGCGTTTCAGTACCATACCTTTTTGTTTGCGGTATTGAACAATGTCATCAAAAATAGCGCGGGCCTGACGATTTTTAATCACAATACTGGGAAAACCGGCCGTCATTTCCGTTGGGTTGGCCGTATTTGGCTGGTTTGTCGTGCCTGTGGCCGGGGATTGGAGTGGTACTTCCGCGCAGGCCGCGAGTAAAGTCAGGGTTGCAAGGGCAATTAAAAAACGTTTCATCAGACGGGATTCGCAAGGTCAAGATGGATATGTTCCAGCCCGAACTGGCTGGCAAGATGCTGACCTAATGCCTCAATGCCATAACGCTCGGTGGCATGGTGGCCGGCTGCGATATAGCTGACATGGCTTTCATTGGCCAGGTGAGTGACAAACTCAGAGGCCTCTCCGGTAATAAAGCAATCGATATCCAATTGTGCAGCTTCGTGAAAGAAACTTTGCGCGCCACCGGTACACCATGCCACACGTTGAATGATTTGCTCTGCCGGCCCGATCACCAGCGGAGAGCGTTGTAATTGCGCATCAATAAGCTGTGTGAATTCTGCCAAAGTCATGGGGATTTCCAGCTCACCAATCCAGCCCAGCTTTTGTTCACCAAAGCGTCCGGTGCCGGTCAGGCCCAGTTTTTGACCCAGCTGAGCATTATTGCCCAGCGTCGGATGGGCATCCAGCGGCAGATGGTAAGCCAGCAAATTAATATCATTGGCCAGCAATTTAGCAATGCGGGCCTTTTTACTGCGGGTGATACAGGCGTTTTCGCCTTTCCAGAAAAAACCGTGATGAACCAGAATGGCATCGGCATTTAATGCCGCGGCGGCATCAATCAGTGCCAAAGAGGCGGTGACCCCAGTTACAATACGCTGCACCTGCGGGCGGCCTTCAATTTGCAGGCCATTCGGGCAGTAGTCACGCAAGGTGTCTGCGAGCAGCAGTTGTCCGATATAATTTTCTAGATCTTGTCGTGCTATGGGCATATCAACAGCGCCTTGGAAATCATGAAAAAACTTTGGTTAATTTTCGCACAAACTACAACAGCAGGTCTCGCGGTATGGTTTTTAGTTGCTTTACTGCGCCCTGATTTAATTCACCCGCCTGCCCCTGCGCAGGTTGTTACTGTGCAGCAAAGCCATGCAGAGGTGGCTTCTGCGCCCGCTGTGGCTTCGTATAGTCTGGCCGCCAAACGGGCGATGCCTTCGGTTGTAAACATTTACACCGCAAAGGAAGTAAAGACCCAACTGCCGCCTTTGTTTAAAGATCCGCGTTTCCGGCGCTTTCTGGGCGACCGGCTGGAAGAACAGCGGACCTCCAGTTTAGGCTCGGGCGTAATCGTCTCTGATCAAGGTTATATCATTACCAATAATCATGTGGTGGAGTCCGCCGATGAAATCGAGGTGGCTCTGTCAGACGGACGCACTGCCTCGGCTAAATTAATTGGTGCAGACCCGGATACCGATCTGGCAGTGATTAAAATTGAATTGGCGAATTTACCCGCAATTACCTTTGCCGATGTGCCCAAGGCTGAAATCGGCGATGTGGTACTGGCAATTGGTAATCCATTTGGTGTGGGGCAGACTGTAACAATGGGGATTATCTCGGCGCTGGGCCGCTCTGAGCTAGGGATCAATACCTTTGAAAACTTTATTCAGACCGATGCACCGATTAACCCGGGTAATTCCGGTGGTGCCCTGATCGATACCAAGGGAAATTTAGTCGGGATTAATACGGCGATTTATTCCAAAACCGGCGGCTCGCTGGGGATTGGCTTTGCAATTCCTTCGACCACCATCCGGCAGATTATGGATGCCCTGATTAAAGACGGCAGCGTGACCCGTGGCTGGCTGGGTGTGGAAATGCAGGAAGTCACGCCCGAGCTGGCGGTGTCTTTCCATTTGGATCAGGCCAGTGGTGCTTTAATTGCCGGTGTGGTGCGCGGCGGGCCGGCGGATAAAGCGGGTTTAAAGCCGGGTGATATTCTGCTGAAAATTGGCCGTGATGATGTGCATAACGCATCAGGCATGCTGAACTTAATTGCTGCCTTTAAGCCGGATGATGAGGTGGAAATGCATATTTTCCGTAAGGGCAAGGCGCTGACTTTACCGGTGAAACTAGGTAAGCGGCCGAAGTTTAATATGCGCTAGTCAATTCGCCCCGCGGTCTGTGCCACGGGGCGTTTTTTTGGGCAGGGCTTAATTGCCCTGCAGCAGTAACATTTCTGCCGCCGCCAGGCTGTCACTTTCCCCCAGCAGCACCAGCGTATCGCCTGCCTGCAGTTCAAAGCTTGGCTCAGGCTGACTGGCGCGCATATTGCGCCGGCGGATACTGCGCACTTCGATATTCAGCTTTTCCAGCCTGAGCTCCCCCAGATGTTTACCAATGGCCGCTGCATCATTGGCCAGATAAATCGTATGCAGGCGCGGTTGCGGACGGTCGCTGTCTTCTGCATCTTCACTGACGCCGCGATAAAACCCGCGCAGCAGTTGATAGCGGGCTTCCCGTACTTCCCGTACGCGGTACACCACTTTATTCAGCGGCACTCCCAGCAGCATCAGGGTATGAGAGGCCAGCATCAGGCTGCCTTCCATGATTTCGGCCACTACTTCCGTTGCGCCGGCATTTTTCAGCTGGTCGATATCGGTATCATCCTGAGTGCGGATGACCACCGGCAGCTCCGGCCGGACAGAATGCACCACTTCCAGAATCTGCATGGCCGAATGGGTGTCGGAATAAGTCACCACAATGGCCCGGGCCCGCATTAAGCCCGCCGCAATTAATACTTCCCGCTTGGCGGCATCACCATAGACCACCGAATCGCCGGCGGCAGCGGCTTCCCTCACCATATCCGGGTCTAAATCCAGCGCAAAAAAGCCAATGTTTTCCTGGCTTAAAATCCGCGCCAGCGATTGCCCGCTGCGGCCATAGCCGCACAAAATCACATGGCCCTGGCTTTGCATACTGCGCACCGCGATCTGATGCAGATTCGCCGCCAGATTCATCCATTCGGAACGGGCCAGCCGTAACACCAGCTTGTCGGAATGCTGGATTAAGAAGGGGGTAATCAGCATCGACAACACAATGCCGGCAATGGTGGTTTGCAGAATGCTTTCGGGCAGCAGCGCGCTTTTAGAGGCCAGAGCCAGCATCACAAAGGCAAATTCACCCCCCTGGCCCAGGGTAAAGCCTGTGCGCCATGAGGCACCGGGCGTACTGCCAAATAAGCGGGAAAGGCCGGCGATTAAAAGGATTTTACCCGGGCCCAGCAGGGCCAGCACCAAGAGTACCCGCCACCATTGGGTCAGCAGCACGGAATAATCCAGATTCATGCCCACGGTGACAAAAAACAGCCCTAACAGCAGATCGCGAAAAGGGCGGACATCGTCTTCCACCTGATAACGGAAATCGGTTTCGGCGATCAGCATCCCGGCCAGAAAGGCACCCAGTGCCAGCGACAGGCCGGCCAGTTCGGTTACCCAGGCAATGCCCAGCGTGACCAGCAGCAGGTTCAGCATAAAGAGTTCGCTGGAATGTTGCCGGGCCACCATATTGAATAAGGGCCGCATCAGTTTTTGCCCGAAATAAAGCAAAACCAGCAACACCACAATAATTTTAAGCGCCGCCAGCCCCAGGGCCATCAGTAATTCATTGCCGGGAAAATTAAGCACCGGAATCATAATTAAGAATGGGACAACGGCCAGATCCTGGAACAAAAGGATACCGATGGCGTTCTGGCCGTGCGGGGTATGCAGCTCATTGCGGTCGGCCAGCAGCTTGGATGCCATGGCGGTGGATGACATTGATAATGCCCCGCCCAGAGCCAGCCCGACTTTCCAGTCCAGACCGGCCAGCAGGCAAATGCCCATGACCAGCAGCACCATGGTCAGCACTTGCATGGCACCCAGGCCGAATACAATCCGGCGCATTGCTTTAAGACGCGCTAAATTAAATTCTAAACCCAGGGTAAACATCAGAAAAACCACGCCAAATTCGGCCAGGTGTGTGGCTTCATCGCTGCTGGCAATAAGTCCGAGAGCATGAGGACCAATTAACAGCCCTACCAGCAGATAACCCAGCATGGCAGGCAGTTTAAGACGCCGGCAAAG
>JBOFGM010000222.1:0-15287 GCA_051649105.1 Iodobacter sp.
GATGGCCCTGATCGTGGGTATCCACATCGCTGGCTTGCAGCTGACCGGTCGCGATCGGATCGCCTTCGTGGGTGATCAGGCTGGCCGCGGTGGCAACCGGTGCATCGTTGGTGCCGTTGATGGTGACGATAATGGTGGCCGTCGTGCCGTCGGCGCTCAGTACGGTAAAGCTGTCGGTGCGTTTCTCGCCATCATCCAGTGCCTGAATATCGGCGCGGTTATTGTCGGCGGTATAGCTCCAGTTGCCGGCGGCATCAATACTGAAGGTACCGAAGCTGCCGACCTTGCCGGTTTGCGGTTGGAATACGGCTTCGCCGGCATCCGGATCGGTAATATCCAGCTTGCCGCTGGTACGGATCTGCCCTGCCGTCACGGCCAGATCTTCCGTCACCTGACCGCTGGCCTGGCCGGTAATCACCGCCGGATCGCTGACCGGATTGACTGTGATATCTACTGTCAGCAGTGTAGTGCCGCCCTTGCCGTCGTCAACTGTGACGGTAAAGCTGTCTTTGCCGTTGTAATCGGTGGCCGGGGTATAGATATAGCTGCCGTCCGGGTTAACGGTAACGGAGCCATGGGTTGGCTGATCTTTGCCGGTAAAGGTCAGCGGATCGCCATCTTTATCGGTGGCCACCAGTTTGCCGGTGATCGGCGTGTCTTCTGGGGTCACAATCACTTGATTGCTCCCCTCCGGTGCATCATTGACCGGGCTGACCGTAATATCCACTGTCAGTGTGGTGGTGCCGCCCTTGCCGTCGTCCACGGTGACGGTAAAGCTGTCTTTGCCGTTGTAATCGGTGGCCGGGGTATAGATATAGCTGCCGTCCGGGTTAACGGTGACGGAGCCATGAGTCGGCTGATCTTTGCCGGTAAAGGTCAGCGGATCGCCATCTTTATCGGTGGCCACCAGTTTGCCGGTGATCGGCGTGTCTTCAGCGGTCACAATCACTTGATTGGTGCCGACCGGTGCATCATTGACCGGAGTCACAGTGACATTAACGGTTGCCGTACTTTGAGCGCCATCCGGGCTGCGGATGGTGTAAACAATATTATCCGGGCCATTGTAATTGGCATCCGGGGTATAGGTGAGCGACCCATCGGGGTTAATCACCACCTTACCGTTTGTGGCCACCGCACTGGTAATCACCAGGCCAGAGCCAATATCATTAGCCAGCACATTGATGGTGGCCGTGCCATCTTCATCCAGGGTAAGCGCATCATCAACGGCCTGAATAGTCGTCTGACTTGCACCCTGAATAATCTGATTCTGGATACTGGCTGTCGAACCGGCAAAGGAGAAGGAAAGCGGGCTGACCCCTTCAGCAATTCGTTGTAATTCAACGAAAGAATGCCCCTCTTCCCCGGCACCGGCCCCACCCAACCCGGCAGCGGTTGCTTCTAATTCAGTGGTTAAATCTTGTCCGCTGGCAATGGCTGCCGCGATTTTCTCTGTAGACGCATTTAAGTCAGTAATCACAGCGGAAGCAATATCAACCGGATTGATGCCCAGCATTTCAGCATCAAGCTGAACCGTACGATCCCCGCCGATATCCAGCAATTCACCATTGGGCATCAGTAATTGCACGTGCCCGTCAGGCCGGGTTACAAAAACTTCATTTTCATTGAGTTGCTGGCCCTCTTTTAAAGGCACGGTTTTACCCGTTGCATCACGCAAAAAAGCGCTTCCGTCGATATGTACAACGGTTGCATTGGGTTTGCTTGCACTTGTTTGCCCGGCCATGATGTTCAACTCGCTGAAAGAGGTAGCTTGTACACTAGCCTGATTTTGTCAGCATAACTACTGTACTAAAGTACAGGTGAATATGCCTTTGGTCTTTTTTCTGACTAAGGGGCATAAAAAAAGCTCTGGAATAAACCAGAGCTTTTTTTATAAAAACAGTAACTTATATATAGAACACCTTAGCGTATGCCCTTAGCCAGCAAGGCCAATTGTAAGCGATCACTGACATTAAGCTTTTCAAATATTAAAGAAAGATGAAATTTTACGGTGCGTTCTGTAATCCCTAATTCACGGGCAATTTCTTTATTCACGCTGCCGTTAGAGGCCAAAACAGCGACCTCCCGCTCCCGGCTGGTTAAACTGGCCATCCACTCCTCTGTATTCACCGGCACAAATAATTTATTCATTGAATGAATTAAAGCCTGCAAAATCGCCGGCCCAGCCCAGACGCCGCCTGCGGCGACCACATTTAAAATGGCCAGCATCGGTTCACTGGCAGCATAAGCATGACCATAGCCCCGCGCCCCGGCGGTCAGCGCCAATAGATGCTCTGCATCATTGGGCGTTGAGCTTAAAAAAACGACCTGGTTTAAAGAGGAATAAGACAACCAGACCTTATCGCTTAAAACAGGCAGGCCAGGTAAAGCCAGATCAATTAAGACCAGCCCCTGAACCGTCTGGCTCAGCTCAGACAGAACATGCAAGCGAAGCAAGTCCTGCTGCAGCATCTGCCGGATATGGTCATACAGAGAAGTATCAGCAGTTAAAATTGAAAATGTCATCGCTCAGTCAACGCATTAGATTTTGCACGAAGAACCGGTTTCAACAGATAAGACAGCACCGTTTTCTTACCGGTAAGAATATCTACTTCTGCCACCATCCCCGGAATAATGGGTAGTTTTTTGTCTCCAGCTTTCAAGAAGCTGGCATTTGTCCTTACTTTGACAATATAAAATGCATTCCCTTTTTCATCGACCACCGTATCGGCCCGGATATGCTCCAGCTTGGCGTCCAATCCCCCATAAATAGAGAAATCATAGGCCGTAAACTTCACAATAACCGGCGCACCCGGGCGCAAAAAGGCGATATCTTTTGGCAGAATCCGCGCTTCCAGCAACAGCGCATCGTCCCCCGGCACCACTTCGATAATATCTTTCCCCGGCTGCACCACACCACCGACGGTATTAACCTGTAATTGTTTAACCGTGCCATTCACCGGCGAGCGAATCTCTGATTGCTTAACCCGGTCGGCCAGCGCTACGCTGCCCTCGGTCAGGCTGTTCAGCTTACCCACGGTTTCGCCCAATTCGGATCGGGCCTGATTTTTAAAAGTCAGCTCCACTTCACGAATTTTGCTGGATGCTTCCGACATTGCAGACTGAATCCGCGGAATTTGTGAGCTGGCAGAGTTACGCTCACCCAGATAACGCGAAACATCCCGCTCCAGACGCAGCACTTCCACATCAGAAACCGCACCGCTTTTAAGCAAAGGCTTGGTGGCTTCCAGCTCGCGCAGGGTTAAAGAATAGCCCTGGCCGGCCTGCTCGCGCCGTGCATGAGCTTCATTCAGCTCTTGCCCGCGTTGAATCAGCTGCTGCTGCGCACCACTGATCAGCGCATTCATTTCTGCCCGGCGGGACTCATACAGCCCGCGCTCCTGCACCACAATTTCCGGCGATTCTGTCTGTACTTCGGGCGGCACAACAAAAGGCTGACCGGAAGACAGCGCTTCCAGACGCGCCGCTTTAGCCTTCAGCGACAAATACTGCGCCCGGTTTTCTTTTAAGGAAGAAACAAAACGGGTGGGATCAATGGTAATCAGCAACTGACCCACTTTAACCTGCTGGCCTTCCCTGACCAGGATTTCTTTCACAATCCCGCCATCCAGGCTTTGAATCACCTGAATCTGACGGGAAGGAATCACTTTCCCTTCGCCGCGCGTAACTTCATCAATCTGAGCCAGGCTGGCCCAGATCAGCACCACAAACACGGTTAATGCCGAAGTCCAGATCAGAATTCGGGCCCCGCGCGGGCTTTGTTCAACAATCACCCAGTCTGCATCGGCCACAAAATCACTGTGATCGACCATATCATGGGCTTCACCACGAAACAGATAGCGGTCAAACCAGTAGGAGCTGTTGCTGACCAGTTTTTGCCAGTATTTGCGCACAAGTAGAAATTTAGGTTGTTTCATCTGCATCATCAGCCTGTCCTGCCTATTCTGCCCTGCTGCAGCGCCTCGATCACCTGAGCCTTGGCTCCGTCTGCCACCACCTGGCCCTGATCCAGCACAATCAGACGATCAACCAAATCCAGCAGCGAGGTGCGGTGCGTGACCAGCAGCAGTGTTTTTTGCGTTACATAGGCTTTAAGACGTGCTTTTAGTTTTTCTTCAGAAAGATGGTCCATCGCACTGGTCGGTTCATCCAGCAATAACATCGGCGGATCATTCAACAAGGCACGGGCAATAGAAACGGTTTGCCGTTGCCCGCCGGATAAGGAATCACCCCGCTCGGCGATCAGCATATCGAAGCCGCGTGGATGTAAATCGGAAAACTCTTTTACCCCGGCCAGATCGGCCGCCGCCAGAATACTGGCATCATCGGCAAAGGGCGCACCCATAGCGATATTTTGCCGCAGCGTGCCATAAAATAAGATTGGTTCCTGGGGAACATGGCCAATGGCACGGCGTAATTCGGCCGGATCAATCTGGCGGGTATCCACCCCATCAATCAGCACAGCCCCTTCGGTTGAATAATAAAGCCCGAGAATCAGTTTTTCGATGGTGGTTTTACCCGAACCAATCCGGCCAATAATGGCCATTTTCTCGCCGGCTTTTAATTTAAATGAGACATTATTTAATACTTTTTCATCAGTTCCGGCATAACCAAAACTGACGTTTTTAAATTCAATATCACCGCGAAATGATTCACGATGCAAGAAATTACTATCCTGAGGCCGCTCAACCGGCAATTTCATATGGGATTCAATCCCCGCCAGTGAGGTGCGGGCATTTTGATATTGCATCAGCAAACCAGCCACCTGCCCCAGGGGAGCCAAAGCCCGGCCGGATAACATAGAGGCCGCAATAATCCCCCCCATGGTGACCATATTTTCAGTCAGCAAATAAACACCCACAATAATCACCACCACGCTGACCAGCTGGCTGATCAGGGAAGCAAAATTGACGGTGCTGGAAGAAAGTAATTTAAGTTTGGAGCCAACCTGAGCCAGAAAATGCGTGGAACGCTCCCAGCGGCGCTGAAATTCGCTTTCTGCGCCCATGACTTTAATGGTTTCAATGCCCACCAGCCCTTCAACCAACGTGGCATTGCGCTGAGCGGAAGCCCTCTGGGTCAGCTCAACCATTTCCTGCATTTTGTCCTGCGCCAGCAGCGTAAACACCACCACCAGAAAAATCCCCACCAGGGCAGGAACCGCCAGCCATGGTGAGATCCAGACCATCACCAGTAAGAAAATCAGTACAAAGGGCAAATCAACCAGCGTGGTAATCGAGGCCGAAGCAATAAAATCGCGAACCGATTCAAAAGCCCGCAAATTGGCGACAAAAGAGCCGACCGACGCCGGCCGCGCCTCCATCCTGAGGCCCAGCACCCGTTCCATAATTAATGCCGACAGCGTGACATCAATCCGCTTTGAGGCCACATCAATAATATGCCCGCGAATCGTGCGCAATAAGAAATCAAAACACAGTACCGCAAAGGCACCGATCGCCAGCACCCACAGGGTTTCCAGCGCATGATTGGGCACCACACGGTCGTACACATTCATAGAAAACAGCGGCATGGCCAGCGCTAACAGATTGACCAGCAGAGCGGCCAGCAAGGCATCCCGGTATAAACGCCAGTTGTCTTTTACAACGCCCCAGAACCAGTGACGGCTGCGGACTTCACCATGCTCCGGCGCACGGGTCTCAAAACGAAAACGCGGCCGGACAAAGATCACAATACCGGTATGCAAGGCGGTGAGTTTCTCTGCATCGATCAGCTCGGATGATTCACCGGTTTCAGGAAAACAAACCCGGGCCATGCCGTCATCGGTCCATTCCAGCAGCAGGCAGGCACCACGGTCTTTCAGCAGCAGAATAACGGGCAATAAACTCAGCGGCAGTTCAGGCAGAGAACGGCGCACCACACGCGCAGACAAACCAGCACGAGCTGCTGCACGGGGAACCAAAGAAGGAGATAAGAGATTGTCAGTCAGAGGCAAACCTGCCGACAGCGCTTCACAAGTCCACGGATGACCGTGAATACGTGTCAGCTCGGCCAGGCAATCCAACAGGGGGTCAAAATGGCTCTGATGCTCGCCGACATGCCAGTCAGGACGATCCGTTGTATTCGAATGGCTGGAATTGGGCTCGCTCATTGCCTGGACTTCGATCTGGTTTGTTATAGGGCGTAATTCTACGCAAAATATTAGCCAATTTATATATACAATGCGTAGTAGCTGAGTATATCAGTGAATGATTACACTCTTTTTAATCCAACAATACTTTCCCCGGATTCATTATTCCGGCAGGATCAAACACACGTTTTATTTTTTGCATCAAAGCCAATTCCAGCGGATCTCTGTATTTAGCCAAATGATGGCGCTTTAATTGCCCAATTCCATGTTCTGCACTAATACTGCCGTTATGCCGGGCCACACAAAGATAAACAATTTCATTAATTGCCGGCTCATCGGTATACAAACCTGCCGTTTTATCACTTCTGAAAACGTTATAATGCAAATTGCCATCGCCTAAATGACCGAATGCAATAATGGCCGCATCGGTAAATGCCGCTGCAATTTGCCGGCCACATTCATCGAGGAAAGCCGGAATACTGCCTACTGGCACGCTGATATCATGCTTAATGCTCACACCTTCCCGGCGCTGAGCCTCCGGAATATGCTCACGTAATTTCCAAAAGTCTTTGGCCTGCTTGTAATTTTGCGCAAGCAATGCGTTATTACAACCTAATGCATCCAATACTTCGGCCAGCTGGTTAATCAGCTCACCGCTGTCACCGCCATCAGATAACTCCAGCAGCACCGCCCATTCCGGCAAAGGGCTGAAAGGATGAGGCAAACTGGGGCATTGCTTGGCTAATAACTCAAAACAGGGTTTAGAGATCAGCTCAAAAGAGGTCACCCGGTCGCCAACCACCGCCTGAACACCGCGCAACAACTCAATCGCCGCCGCCGGGCTGTCCACCGTAACCAACGCCGTGGCATGAGCCGTGGGTAAGGGATAAAGCCGTAATACGGCCCGGGTAATCACACCCAGCGTGCCTTCGGAGCCGACAAAAAGCTGCTTTAAATCATAGCCGGTATTGTCTTTTCTAAGGCCGCGCAAGCCATTCCAGATTTCACCATCGGGCAGCACCACTTCAAGGCCCAGAGTCAGCTCCCGCATATTGCCGTAACGCAGCACATTCACGCCGCCGGCATTGGTGGCCAGCGCCCCGCCGATACGGCAAGAGCCGGCAGCCGCCCATTCGGCCGGAAACAAGCGATTTGCGGCACGCGCCGCAGCTTGCACATCGGCCAGAATAGCGCCGGCTTCTACTTCCAGCGTATTGTTATCGGCATCCACCTTTAAAACACGGTTCATCCGCTCTAAAGACAGAATCAGCGCCGTGCCCGATGCATCCGGCGTTGCCCCGCCACAGAGGCTGGTATTGCCTCCCTGAGGAACAACAGCCACCTGATGCAAGACACAGAGCTTAATCACCGCAGCAACTTCTTCCACGCTGCGGGGCCTTGCCACGGCCAGTGCCCGCCCCTGATAGCGGCGGCGCTGATCCAGGCAATAGGCATCGGTGTCTTTACCCGTTAAAACACCTGCGGCATCGGATAATAAATTCAACGCATCTAAAAAAATCTTCACAGCCAAAAGTCCTGACGCTTTGCATGTGCACTGATTACCAGCTGAAATTGCGCAGGATCTTTGGCATAAGTCATTTCGCCCGTTGCGGGCTGATAAAAGTCATGTAAACGCGATACCCAGAAACGCAGGGCCGCAGCGCGCAATATCACCGGCCAGGCGGCCACTTCATCCGCTTGCAAAGGACGAACGCTCTGATAGCCCTGTAACAACGCTTTGGCACGTTCTGCATCCATATCGCCGGATTCTTCCACGCACCAGTCATTTAATGTAATGGCAAGGTCATACGCAAAGGCATCATTGCAGGCATAGTAGAAATCAATAAAACCGCCTACATGGTCCCCATTCAGCAGCACATTATCGCGGAATAAATCGGCATGGATCACACCCCGTGGCAAATGCTCAAAGGAGTGAGCCGCCTGTAATGCCAGCTCGGTGCGCAGAGCAGCAGCATCTTCATCGGTCAGCACATCAAACAACTCTGCAGCGGTGGCATTCCACCACGCCGGGCCACGCGGATTAGGCATTTTCCCCTGGTAGCTGCGGGCAGCCAGATGCATTTGCGCCAGCATTTCACCCACCTCGGCGCATTGCGCTGCGCTGGGTAAATCCACCACGGTGCCAGGAACGCACTCCACCAGCAAGGTGGGCCGGCCATTAAGCTCGTCCACATACTGATCATCCAGATTGGCCACCGGAGCCGCCACTGCAATGCCATGCTGAGCCAGATGGGCCATCAGATTGACATAAAACGGCAGTTCGCTGGCCGCCAGTGTTTCAAACAGGGTCAGTACATAGCGTCCGTGAACCGTGGTCACAAAGTAATTTGTATTAGTAATCCCCGCCGCAATGCCTTTTAACTCCAGCAAATTGCCAACAGAGTAGCGCTTCAGGAAGGGACCGAGGTCTTCCGCTGTCACGGTGGTAAAAACTGACATAGATGTCCAAGCACCAACAGAGCCTAAGCTCAGAATTCAAAAATAACCCAGCGTGGCACGGACAGATTACTGCCGCCAAGATCATCACTGCGATCAAAACGCCCCTGACCTTCTTTATCGATCAGATAATAGGGCTTACCAATTTTAGGTGTCACTTTCACCATATAGAGCTTGCCTCTGATGCGGTATTCTGCGATCGACGCGTCAGATTTCTCAATCACTCTGACTTCTGGTGTTTCAACCACTTTTGCCTCGCTTTCTTTTTCCGGCAAGGGAGGCGGCACATCACTCGGTGCAGCATAAACATAGCTGCTCAGTAACAGGCTTAGCAAAATCAGGCGCATAGTTAGTTTCCTTTTCAGGCCAGCCGCGCGGCAAAGCCGGGGCTGGATTATTTTTTGCACAGACCACAAGAGCATGGTGGTGGTCCACCTTAAACTGAACAAAACACGGCTGACAAACCGAAGTCAGCCTTATAATACGCTGGATTCTGGCACTTTCTGAATATCATCCCAAACGCACGCGGCATACCGCTGCCTGCTGTTTTTCGTTTTTCTTACACTAAGTATAGAGAGTTTCATCGCATGGCGACCCTGCTTTTAATTGACGGCTCTTCCTACCTCTACCGGGCCTTCCATGCAATCCGCGATTTATCCGCGCCGGACGGTACGCCAACCAATGCCCTCTATGGCTTTGTGAATATGCTGAAGAAGCTGCGTCAGCAAACGCCCGCCGATTATATCGCCTGCGTGTTTGATGCCAAGGGTAAAACCTTTCGCGATGATTTATATGCAGAATACAAAGCAAACCGCCCGTCGATGCCTGATGAGCTGCGGGTACAGATCGAACCGATTCATGCCGCAGTAAAAGCCTTTGGGATCAAGATTCTGATGGTGGACGGCGTGGAAGCCGATGATGTCATCGGCACACTGGCAGAATGGGGTACCCGGCACGGTATTACTACCATTATGTCGACCGGCGATAAAGATATGGCCCAGCTGGTCAATCAGTACGTGCGTATTGAAAACTCAATGACTGAAGAAGTGCTGGATATTGAAGGCGTCATCAATAAATTTGGCGTGCGTCCGGAGCAAATTGTCGACTATCTGGCCCTGATTGGCGATACGGTGGATAACGTGCCGGGTGTGCCTAAATGCGGCCCCAAAACGGCGCAAAAATGGCTGGCCGAATATCAGAGTCTGGATCAGGTTGTGGCCAATGCCGCCGCAATTAAAGGGGTGGTCGGGGAAAATCTGCGCAATGCGCTGGAATGGCTGCCTATGGCGAAACAACTGGTCACCATTAAATGTGATCTGGATTTAAGCCGCGAACTGCCCCGGGAATTTGATGATCTGATTCCTCAGTCCACCGACTGGGAAACCTTGCTGGGTATTTTCCGCAAAGCCAATTTTAAAAGCTGGATCCGGGAGGCAGAAAGTAAAATCAGCGCCCCGGTCAGCGACGATTTATTCAGCAATGCCGCTGCAACGGAAATCACGACCGATGAGCCCGCAGCAGAGCGCCCGGTGGTGGAGCGTCACTATCAGACCATTTTAAGCAATGCAGAGCTGGAGCAATGGCTGAGCCAGCTGATGGCGGCACCGGTTGTGTCGCTGGATACCGAAACCACCGGTCTGGATGCTTTAAATTCGCAACTGGTAGGGATTTCTTTTTGCATTACCCCGGGCAACGCCGCTTATTTACCCCTGGCCCACCGTGGCCCGGATGCGGTCGATCAATTGCCACTGCAAGCCACGCTGGACAAACTGAAACCCTGGCTGGAGTCTGCTGACCATAAAAAGCTGGGCCAGAATCTGAAGTTTGATCAGCATATTTTTGCCAACCATGGCATTGCCCTGGCCGGAATTGCTGACGATACGCTGCTGATGTCCTATGTGCTGGCCAGCCATGAGCGCCACAATATGGATGCTCAGGCCGAGCGTGAGCTGGGCATTAACACCATTAAATATGAAGAACTCTGCGGTAAAGGAGCCAAGCAAATTGGCTTTGATGAAGTGGCCGTTGAAATTGCCAGCATCTATGCCGCCGAAGATGCCGATATCACCCTGCAACTGGCCCATGCCATGCTGCCACGGCTGACCGGAGGGCTGGAAAAGGTCTACCGGGACATTGAAATGCCATCCCGCTCGGTGTTGTTTGAAATGGAGCGTACCGGTGTCATGCTGGACAGCCATAAACTGAATCAGCAAAGCCATGAAATGGGTCTGCGCCTTTTGGAGCTGGAGCAAACCGCCTATCTCTTAGCCGGCCAGCCCTTTAATTTATCCAGCCCCAAGCAGATCGGGGAAATATTTTTTGATCAGCTTAAACTGCCGGTCATTAAAAAAACGCCTAAAGGTGCACCTTCAACCGACGAAGAAGTGCTGCAAGAGCTGGCCAAAGATTTTCCATTGCCCAAAGTGCTGCTGGAACACCGCTCGCTGTCCAAACTGAAATCCACCTATACCGATAAATTGCCGCTGATGGTCAACCCGCGCACCGGCCGCGTGCATACCAGCTACAACCAAACCGTGGCCGTCACCGGGCGGCTCAGCTCCAGCGAGCCCAATCTGCAGAATATCCCGGTTAAAAGCCTGGAAGGCCGCAAAATCCGCGAAGCTTTTATTGCTCCGGCAGGCTGGAAAATCATGTCGGCCGATTACTCCCAGATTGAGCTGCGCATCATGGCCCACTTATCCGGCGATGAGGCCATGATTCATGCCTTTAATTCCGGGGAAGACATTCACCGCACCACGGCGGCCGAAGTCTTTGGCGTCGCGCTGGATCAGGTCAGCAATGAACAGCGCCGTTATGCCAAAAGTATTAACTTTGGCCTGATTTATGGCATGGGTGTCTTTGGCCTGGCGGCCCAGCTGGAAATTCCGCGCGATGCCGCCAAAAACTTTATCGACCGCTACTTTGCCCGTTTTCAGGGCGTGGCCCGCTATATGGAAAATATCCGTGCCAGCGCTAAAGAGCATGGCTATGTAGAAACGGTATTTGGCCGCCGCCTGTGGTTGCCGGAAATTAAATCATCCAATGCCGCACGCCGGGCGGGCGCAGAACGGGCCGCCATTAATGCGCCGATGCAAGGTACGGCAGCAGATCTGATTAAGCTGGCTATGATTAATGTGGCGGACTGGCTGAAAACAGAAAAATTACAGAGCCGCTTAATTATGCAGGTGCATGATGAACTGGTACTGGAAGTACCAGACCATGAAGTAGAGCTATTGCTGACACAATTGCCGCTTAGAATGGCCCAGGCCGCCGAACTGACTGTTCCCTTACTATCCGAAGTCGGTGTCGGAATGAACTGGGAAGAGGCCCATTAAACAGAACACTCTCTTTGTCAGCTATAAGTAAATAGTCTACAGTCCAACAAAGTGTTAAATTACATGGCATTACACGGCGCACACCTAATCGATGACAATCACCATTTGCCACACTAAGCGACACCTTGGCGGGAAAATGCTGTGCCTGACGCTTTTTTTAGCTTCAGGTACGCCTGCCCTCGCCCTTACCTTAGGTGAGCTGACTGTTCAATCCGCAGTTGGCCAGCGCTTTCGTGGCAGTGTCAGTTATCAGCTTGCGCCCGAAGACAACCCCGCAGAATATTGCAGTAAATTAAGCATTCTTGCGGCCGGCAATGATCTGCCGGGAATAGGTCAGGCATCCGTACGTTTGCAGCCCGGTGAACGGGGTGGCCGTATTCTGATTCAGTCTGCAGATGCCATCTTTGAACCTGTTACCCGCTTTAATCTGAGAATGGACTGTAAGGGCCAGCAGCTGCAACGCAGCTATACGGTATTTCTGGATCCGGCCCCCGTCAGCCCGCCCGCGGTGGCAGAAGAAACCCTGCCAACCCGGCACGCCGCACAAACCCGTGCGCCTGTTGCCCGGCACCAGGATACTCCCGCAGTAAAGCAAGCCACGCCACTGCGCAGCAAACCTAAAAAAGCCACTCCCCCCGTCACACCGCATCCGGCTCCCGTGGCAGAAAGCCTGCCAGCCACAGGGGGTCAGCTGCGAATTGAAAGTGAATTAAGCAGCAAAAATATAGCGCCAGCCGTTCTGAGCCCGGAAGATCTGCAAACAAAAATTGCCATGATGCAAAGTTTGCAGGAACAGTTGCAATCAGAAATGATCCGGCTGGACAGGGCGATGCAGAACCTGCAAGGGCTAAACACCACAGGCGCGGCAGCCAGCAGTATCGCGGCTATTCCTAAGGCCAGTTTAACCATTAATCAAAATGCCCCGCATACTGCGCGGGCCACTCCTACCCCCACAGCGGTCACTACAAAACGCCATGTCACCGATGACAACAGCAGCTGGTGGCTGGGCGGACTGGTGGCACTGTTTGCCATTCTGGCAAGTGTATGGTTATTACAACGCCGTAAAAATAACCCGTCCGGCTGGGATGATGATGAAGACGCGGCCAGTATTCACGCCCCACTGCCCAATTCCAGTATCAGACAACCTGCCGAAGCGCTGGAAGAACACTCGATGTTCAGACACAGCCAGCTGTTTTATGGTGGTATTGAGGTGCAGGAAGAAGATGGCAGCGCCACGCTGGAACGCGCTCAGCTGCTGATTGCACAGGGCGAAACCGATCAGGCCATTGAGCTGCTTTACCTGACCATTGAAGAAAATGAAACCGAAACAGAGCCCTGGCTGCTGCTGTTCCGCGTATTACGCCAGCAAGGCATGAAGACTGAATATGCTCAGCTTGCCAGACGTTTCCATGATTTAGGTGGCAACGAGGATGACTGGGCGCTGGTGCGAAATATTGGCTATCGTCTGGATCCTGACAATCCGCTGTATAGCGCAAGCCATGATGAAATTGCGCTGACACCGGCGGTGACTCAAATTAAAGAAATACCCGTTGATGAGCAGGACCTGGATATTATTTTGCCGCAAGCCCTGCCAGAAGAGATCGAGGAAATGGAGCCACCGGCTCCGCAACCCGTGCTGATGGACTTTCTGGCCCAGCCTGAAGCCACAGACAGATTAAATCATTCGGCAGACAACACCCCGCCGCAGTCGTTTGTGCTTAATTTACCTCCGCTGGAATTTACACCGGAAGAGGAAGAAAGCAGCCCGCTGGATCTGGCCTTGCAGGAAGAAAAAGAGCAGGAAGAAATTGAGGCCTCTGTTCCGGCGGAAGATGCCGATGACTTTGAAGAAATCGATTTAGTCGAGCTGGATATCGAACTGCAGCCTCCGCTGTCCGTCTTTGAGCCGCGTAAACACTGACACAAAACCTGCTAGTGATAGAATGCGTTCTTGTCTGCAACTATTTGCTAAATGGAACCGCATCGTGACTCTGCCTAATCGCCTCGTTATTGCCACCCGTGAAAGCCCGCTTGCACTTTGGCAGGCCAACCATATCAAGGCAAAACTTGAGGCGCTCTACCCGGAGCTCCAGGTTGAATTACTGGGAATGACCACTCAGGGCGATCGTATTTTAGATGTCACACTGAATAAAATTGGCGGCAAAGGCCTGTTTGTTAAAGAGCTGGAAACCGCCATGGCCGAAGGCCGGGCTGATCTGGCCGTGCATTCCATGAAAGACGTCCCCATGGTTCTGCCCAAAGGATTTACCCTTGCCGCCATCGGTGAGCGGGATGATCCGCGCGACGCCTTTGTATCCAATAAATACAGCTCACTGGAACAGCTGACTGCCGGCTGTATTGTGGGCACCTCCAGCCTGCGCCGTGAATCCCAGCTGCGCGCGCGCTTTCCCCATTTAGTCATCAAACCCTTGCGTGGCAATGTTAATACCCGCTTAGGCAAACTGGATGCAGGCGAATACGATGCCATTATTCTGGCCGCGGCCGGCCTGATCCGTCTGGGCATGGCAGAGCGGATTACCAGCGCCTTGTCCCCGGCAGACAGTCTGCCCGCTCCTGGTCAGGGTGCACTGGGAATTGAAGTATGCAGCGACCGTGCAGATTTAATGGCCCTGCTGGCCCCGCTGAACCATCCGTCCACAGCGGCCTGTGTAACGGCAGAACGCTCCTTATCCAGACGCCTTGGCGGCTCTTGCCAGATTCCTCTGGGCGCTTTTGCAGAAGAAGATGACGGCTTTTTACGCCTGCGCTCCTTTATTGCCAATCCCGATGGCAGCGATATTATTTATGCCGAAGGAAATGGCTCACTGGCAGCGGCCAATGGGCTGGGTTTACAAGTGGCTGAGCTGTTATGCACCGAAGGCGCGACCGAGATTTTAAAAAATCTGGCCGCTGCTGCCGCAGAAGAATGAAAGATCTGCGCCTGTGGGTCACCCGGCCGGCTCAGCAGGCTGCAGGTTTAATGGGCTTGCTGCAGGCGGCGGGAGCCAGGCCGATTGCCCTGCCCCTGCTGGAAATTGCCGCACCGGCCGATCCGGCTCCACTGGCCTCAGCCCTGGCGCATCTGCTGCAATTTGATCTGGCTGTTTTTATCAGCCCGACGGCACTGGACGCGGTCTTTGCACAGCGAACAGAAGCCTGGCCGGCCAGTCTGCCGGTTGCCGTTGTCGGCCCGGGCAGCGAACGACGGGCCAGAGAGCTGGGTATCAGCCAGATTATTTGTCCCGCCCGGCAGTTTGATAGTGAAGGACTGCTGGCAGAACCTGCGATGCAGACCTTGCAGGGTAAAAAAGTAGTGATTTTTCGCGGCAATGGCGGACGGGAATTATTACCCAGGGCATTACAAGAACGCGGAGCACTGCTGACCCTCA
>JBOFGM010000223.1:0-2456 GCA_051649105.1 Iodobacter sp.
TGCGTTTAAACCAGTAAGGCCGATACTGAAAACACTGGTGCCCATGATGCTGCTCCCTTTGCTGCTATTTATCGGCTGAAACGGCCGATACTTAAAGACTCTTTAAAAACGGCGGTTACCCGCTTTTAGTAAAAGCCAGAATCATGCCAACTGACGGCGCATTTGCTCGGCAACCTGCGCTAATTTATTGGCATACTGCGGATCGGTGGCATAACCACCTGCTTGCAACGCTTTGGCATAGCCTTGTGCATTATTGCCCTGGCCCACCGCATCGGTATAACGGCGCTTAATCAGGCTGGCATAGTCATTAAATGATTCGGCATAAGAGTCATACACCCGAAAACTTTCCACCCGTTTTTGCGCCTGCCCGCCGACAAACTCGGTAGTGGTGATATCGGTGGTTTTGCCTTTCCAGTCTTTGGTGGCTTTAATGCCAAATAAATTATGACTGTCATTACCGGCGGCATCCCGGATCGGCTTTTTACCCCAGCCCGATTCCAAAGCCGCATGCGCCACCAGCACATGAGGAGAGACACCCAGCGTGGCCGCGGCGGCCCCGGCATTGCCTGCCAGTTTAGAAGCAAAGGTATCGCCAACGGCATCCTTTGCCGATTCTGCTGCCGCTTTTGCCGGTAAAACCGGCAAATCATGTCCGGGCGTGACGGGCAGCGCTTTTTTATACAGGGAAGGATCACGCTGTAATTCAATTTGCCGCACAATCGATTCAGCAAAGCCCACGCCTCCATGCTTTGACCACATCTGCGACAGCTGCTGATCGTGCATACCGCGGAACATCTCGGCATTGCCGGAGTTCATTTCATCGTACTGGGGCGAGGCATCCCGCATGGATTTGAGCATCTGATTCATCAGCAAAGACTCAAACTCGCGCGCCACAGCCAGTGCGGCTTTATTCGGGTCATTTCTGGCCAGCTGACGCAGGTTATCCACGCCACGCACATCAATGGCAAGCTCATTACTGGAAGGAGTGGCAGAAGAGATCATACTGGGCCGGCGCTTAATGAAAGATTAAGACAGTATGAAGCAATAACTGTGCCGGAGGGTTTAAAGCAAACGGCAGCCAGGGGACGACTGCCGTTATCGGGGGAAAAACAGACTAAATGACTTCCAGTTCAGCCTTTAAGCTGCCTGCTGCTTTCATGGCCTGCAAAATGGCCAGCAAATCCTGCGGTGTCGCGCCCACTGCATTAAGCGCACGGACGACGTCGCGCAAAGTGCTGGATTTAGGCAGGCGCACAATCGGCCCCTTATCGGACTGGATCTGGATATCCGCATTTTGCACTTTGGCGGTTTTCCCGCCTGCCAGCGGATTAGGCTGCACCACGGCATTGTCGGCCATAATCGTCACAGTCAGATTGCCATGGGCAATGGCGCAGCTATCCACCTTAACCGCCTGATTCATTACAATCGAGCCGGTACGGGCATTGATAATCACCTTAGGCGTGGATTCTGCCGGCGTGACATCGATATTTTCCAGCCGGGAAAGAAACGCCACCCGCAGATTATTATCCTGCGGTGCCCTGACCTGAATGACCCGGCCATCCAGAGCCACTGCCGTGCCGGCAAACTGCGAGTTCACTGCATTCACCACACGGTTGGCCGTGGTGAAATCGGTACTCAGCAGCTCCAGCTGAATAAACTCACCATTGCCTAACAGGGTAGGCACCGATTTTTCTACCGTGGCACCCGATGGAATACGCCCGGTTGCCAGCTGATTGATCTGTGTACTGGAGCCGCCCGCCGAAGCGCCGGCACCCGCCACAATAATATTGCCCTGCGCCATGGCATAAATCTGGCCATCAGCCCCTTTTAACGGGGCCATCAGTAAAGTACCGCCGCGCAATGATTTTGCATTACCAATGGAAGAGATGGTCACATCCAGCGGCTGCCCCGGGCGGGCAAAAGCCGGCAGCGTGGATGTGACAGTCACCGCCGCCACATTCTTCAACTGCAAATTACCGCCGGCCGGCACCTGAATCCCCAGATTGGTCAGCATATTGACCACCGACTGTACCGTAAAGGGGGTTTGCGTGGTTTGGTCACCACTGCCATCCAGACCCACAACCAGCCCATAGCCCACCAATTGGTTATTACGCACGCCTGCCACCGATGCGAGTTCTTTCAGCTTTTCAGCATGAGCGGGCAAAACCGCCAGTAAAAAGCAGCAAATAATGGCAAAACGAGACATACACCCAACCTGTTTAAAACGGCATTACATTTAAGAAAAATCGCTGCAGCCAGCCCATGGTATTAGCGTCCGCCATCGAACCCACACCGAGCTGTTCAATACGGGCATCCGCCACCTTATTCGACGATATGGTATTACCGGCCTTAATATCCAGCGGATTAATCACACCGGTAAAGCGCAGGGTATTAATTTGATTATTAACCGCTACCTGTTTTTCACCGCCAACAATCAAATTACCGTTAGCCAGTAA
>JBOFGM010000224.1:0-1723 GCA_051649105.1 Iodobacter sp.
TGAGCCAGCTCACCTGGGGTCTTGCCTTTGTCGCTCTGGCGGCATTAATGATTGCCGTGCTGGCCAGAAAGATTAACTGGCCCGTATAAAAAAAGCGTAGCGATCAAGCTGCGCTTTTTTTGATTTAAATACTCTTTAAATAATACCAAAGCCATGCAACAGAATAACGCTGATTAACAGCGGAGTAATGTAGCGCAGCAAAATGAATAATATTTTAACTAATTGCTGATTAGGTAAAGTGCCTTCATTGGATAATGCAGCCATCAGTTTATCGCGGCCAAATGACCAGCCAACAAACAGACAAAGCATAATGCCGCCAAGCGGAAGTAGAATGTTTGAGCTGATAAAGTCAAAGAAATCAAAGGGATTTAAGCCAAACAGTTTCCAGTTGGCAGTAAGAGATTGCGACAGCGAGGCAGGAATGCCCAGCGCTGCAACGGCCAGAATACTCACACAAGTGGATACTTTACGGCTCCAGCCACAACGCTCAATCAGCATGGCAACCGGTACTTCTAAAATAGACAGAATCGCGCCTGTGGCGGCAATGGCCGTTAAGATAAAGAACAAGGCCATAAAGATGCTGCCGCCTGGCATGCTGTGAAATACGGCCGGAATCGTGATAAACACCAGTGAAGGACCGGCTGCAGGCTCAAAACCAAAGGCAAAAACAGCCGGGAAAATAGCAATGCCGGCTAATAAGGAGACGGTTAAGTCTGCAAACATCACGCGGGTGGCGGTCAGTGGAATATTTTGCTCAGAACGGAAATAGCTGCCGTAGGTCAGCATGGTGCCCATACCAATCGACAATTTAAAAAAGGCGAGGCCAACAGCGGTTAACACCACGCCGGCATTGATTTTGCTAAAGTCCGGAGTAAAGAGGAACTCCAGCCCGCGCATCGCGCCTGGCAGGGTCAGGCTGCGGATACAGAGCGCAATCAGTAGTAAAAATAAAACGGGCATCAGTTTTTTGCTGACCGCTTCAATACCTTTGGATACGCCCAGCATAATAATGGCACCGGTAAAGCCTAAAACCAGCCATTGCCAGATCAGAGCCGACTGAGGATTAGCCACCAGCTCACCAAATACCGCCTTGGTGTGGGCAGGATCCGTGGAGGCCAGCCCGCCAGACAGGGCTTTAAAAATATAGGCAAAGACCCAGCCTGCCACTTCAGTATAAAAGGCCAGAATAAAGATGGCTGCGGCGACCCCCATAAAACCAATGGATTTCCAAAAGCCTTGCTTGGGTGGGGCCAGCTTTTCAAAGGTGGTGATCGGGTTGGCTCTGGCGGTGCGGCCCAGCATGATTTCAGTAATCATCACCGGCAGGCCGACCAGCAGCGTGGCAATGATATAAACCAATAGAAAGCTGGCGCCCCCGTTTGTGCCGGTCAGATAAGGAAACTTCCAGATATTACCAAGGCCGACGGCGGACCCCAGAGTGGCTACCAGCACCCCGAAAGTCGAAGTGAAGCCGTCGCGGGAAGTATGAGTCATGATGCATATCCTGAATTTAAAAAATGAATAAGCGATAAAGCACACTGATTTTTATTGTTTTCAGTTGGCTTACCTCGCCTTGTTAATCAGTGCCTGCTGGCTTGCAGAGCAGGCACGGGTATAATCAGCGCCAGTGAATGGAGCCCCGCATGTTTAAGTATCTTGAAGACTTTGTCGGACATACGCCTTTAGTGCGTTTAAAAAGAATGCCCGGTAACACCAGTAACAT
>JBOFGM010000225.1:0-9409 GCA_051649105.1 Iodobacter sp.
ACCAGCATATGCTTGCCGCCGGGCGCAATCAGGGCCAGCCCGGGTAAAATACGGTCATTGCTTTTGGCTTCCCGCACTTCAATTTGTGACAGGCTGTTCAGCCTGGCGGCAAAGGTGGCGGTAAATTTCTCAGGCATATGCTGAACAATCACGAGCCCGGGCGAGGTGACGGGCAGATTGGGCAAAATGCTTTCCAGTGCCTGCGTGCCACCGGTTGAGGTGCCAATGGCGATAATTTTTTGCGTGGTCTGAATGGTGCTCTGGCTGCCATTGGCTTGCAAAATGGCATCTGCCGATAATTTGGGAGAGTTCATACGCTCTTGCATCACGCTGGTCGAGGTGGTGGTCGTGGCGGGTGGCGGGGCAGCGGTGCGGGGGCGCTGTAAACGGGCCATTGAGGCAGCGCGGATAGCATGCAGCAGGTCAGATGCGCTGTCCTGAATAAAATCTCTTACCCCAAGGGATGGCTTGGTAATGATGGCCAGTGCTCCGGCAGACAAGGCCTGCATCGTGATCTCGGCCCCTTTTTCTGTCAGAGATGAGCAAATCACCACCGGGGTAGGACGTTCTGCCATAATTTGTTTTAAAAAAGTCAGGCCGTCCATCCGGGGCATTTCTATATCCAGCACAATCACATCCGGCCATTCTTTTTGCATTTTTTCTTTGGCAAAAATAGGATCAGATGCAGAACCAATGACCGTAATATCTTTGGCTTTGGATAATGTGTCGAGCATCACTTGCCGCACAACAGCGGAGTCATCGACGATCATGACTTTAATGGTCATGGCTTAACCCTGGTATATGAATAATCTTAGTTATAGGGGGTAGAAATTGTTTATGCCTTTTCCTTTGGTAAATAAATATGGATACAGCTCGTTTCTTTGCTTAAGTCTCTGTATTTAATTGTGTATTATCAATTTTCGTGAAGGAAAGGGGGGGGGCTATTTTATTTCCTGCTCAATTGCCAGCAAATCCTTTCCGGCGGGCTGATTTGCCTCGTCGCTGACCATGGCCGCCATTTCACCTATTGATAAAACATGGTTTACATCCAGAATAATGACGAATTTTTCATTGACTTTACCAATGCCGTCAATAAATTCACTGCGCACTTTTGCGCCAAATTCCGGGGCGGGTTCTATCTGTGCCGCAGCAATCTCAATCACTTCATTCACGGCATCAACCAGCACACCCATATCGTGATATTCACCGCCAAAAAAGACTTCCAGAATAACAACGCAAGAGCGCCGGCCAATCTGGCTGGGCCCTCTGCCAAAGCGCACGGCCAGATCAATCACTGGCACCACTGAGCCACGCATATTAATCACACCATGCATAAAACGCGGCATCAGCGGTACTTCGGTGACCCCTGCATATTCAATAATTTCTTTTATATTATGAATAACAACAGCAAACAGCTCCTGATTCAGGGTAAAGGTCAGATATTGTTTTTCTTCTGCCTGGGCCTTTACCAGCTTGTCAGTATTGTTTTTTCTTAAATCACGGATATCCATGGCTTAAATCCTTAAAAAAGAGCGGGCCATTACCGGGACGCCTGTGTTTGCCGTGCCGTGCTCTTTGGCGCTGGCACATTGGTATTGGTCTGGAAAAAACAAATCATATCCTGCAGCCGCGAGGCGTGAATGGAGAGCTCTTCTGCGGTGGCGCTCAGTTGTTCGGCCGCAGCGGCATTGCCCTGAGTGGTATAGGACAATTGGCTGACCGCATCATTAATCTGCTCTATGCCGCCACTTTGCTCTTGTGAGGCGGCGGAAATTTCTTCGACCAGATCGGCGGTTTTTCTGATTAAGGGCACAATCTCACCAAGGCGCTCGCCGGCTCTTGCCGCCTGATTGACACTGTTAATGGCCAGCTCGCCAATTTCCTGCGCCGCTATCTGGCTGCGCTCGGCCAACTTTCTGACTTCCGCTGCGACCACGGCAAAGCCTTTGCCATGCTCCCCGGCGCGGGCCGCTTCAATGGCGGCATTGAGCGCCAGTAAGTTGGTCTGGTAAGCAATATCGTCAATAATTTTGATCCGGTTGGCAATTTGCTGCATGGCCAGTACGGTTTCCCGCACAGCAGTGCCTCCTTCGGTGGCATTGCTGGATGCCTTGCTGGCAATGCCTTCGGTGACTTTGGCATTGGCACTGTTTTGTGAAACGGTGGCGGTAATTTGAATCAGGGAGGCGCTGGTTTCTTCGATGCTGGCCGCTTGCTCGGAAGCATTTTGCGATAAATTTTGCGATGAAGAGCTGACCTGCTCCGAAGCGCTGGCTAATGCATCGCAAGTGCCGCGGACATCGCTCATCACCAGACTTAATTTATTAATCATCGTTTGCAGGGCAAACAGCACGCTGGAGCGATCATCGGCTGCCAGCTGAATCTGGCAGGTCAGGTCTCCTTCGGCCACTTTATTGGCAATATGAACCGCATCATCGGGCTCCCCGCCAATCTGGCGGGTAATTCTGCGGGTGATCAGCAGGGCAATAGCAACGGCAAGGGCAAAAGAGCCGCCAATAATCGCGTACATCAGCTGATTAATTTGTGAGGTGATTTCATTGGCCGAATCAAAGGCTTTTCTGCTGGTCACTTCTTTAATATCCAGCAGGGCAGTAAGAGCCTCATCAAATTTTTCAAAGGGCGGGCGAACCTCATTCAGAACAATATTTCTGGAGGTCTCTAACATCTGGTTGTTATCCACCGATTCAATCAGTTTCTTTTCCGCAACTTTAAATTGCTGCCAGTATGCCGGTAAGGTGGCTATAATTTTTTTTGCTTCGTCGGTTTGTTTGGTGTCTTTAAATTTTTCAATCAACAGCAACATTTCATTTTCATATCTTGCAATTTCATCCATGGTTTCTTTTTTGATTACCGGATCATTGGCAATAATATAAAAATTAAGCCGGCGGGCAATATAAATAGCATTAATATTGGCGTTGGCATTGTCTCTGATCGGCACCAGCTGATCCGTGTACATTTCATTCAGTAAAGTATTTATTTTTTGCAGCTTTGTCATGCCAAGAATGCCGGTGGCCAGTGACATGCTGGCAATAAACAGAAAGGAAAAAAGCAGTTTTTTTCCTATTGTTAGATTTTTAAACCAGTTCATTTTTATTCTCCGGAATGATTATGCTGGTCTGTATTAACCGGCAATTCAGTGATATTTGCTGATCGTTTTGGCTGGTAAGCATGGGCCTGCCGGGCTTTTTTATGCGCAATCTGTACCAGCTGGGCTACGTCCAGAATCAGAGCCACCTGGCCTGAACCCAGGATGGTTGATCCGCTGATGCCTTTGATTTCTTTAAATAACAGGCCCAGCGGTTTAATAACGGCCTGAAATTCACCTATTAATTTATCGACCACCAGCCCGGCGCGGTTTTGCCCGTATTGCACCACCACAATGGTTTCTTTTACTTTTTTATCTTCAGGTAAATCAAACAGGCTGCGTAAGCGAATAAAAGGCAGTACATTACCGCGTAAATTCACAAAATGATGTTGTTCATCGGCAGGCGTTAAATCGGCGCATTCCAGCACTAAATCCAGTGGAATCACAAAGGTGGAGCCGGCAACTTCCACCTGAAAACCATCAATAATTGCCATGGTTAATGGCAGGCGGATACGGAAAATACTGCCGGTGCCTTCTTCAGATAAAACTTCTACTTCGCCGCGTAATTGTTCAATATTGCGCCGGACCACATCCATTCCCACGCCGCGGCCGGAAAGATGGGTGATTTTATCGGCGGTGGAAAACCCGGCTTCAAAAATAAGCTGATAAATATCATGCTCGCTGAGTACGGCGTCTTTGCTGATTAATTTTTTTTCAATGGCTTTATTTAATATGCGCTCTTTATTTAATCCTGCGCCATCGTCGCTGATTTCAATCACTACACTGCCGGATTCATGAAAGGCGCTGAGTGTCAGCTGACCATGGGCGGGTTTTCCCTGGGCCAGCCGTACTTCTTGCGATTCAATGCCATGATCAATGGCGTTTCTCACAATATGCATCAGCGGATCATTCAGTTTTTCCGTCATGCTTTTATCGAGCTCAGTGTCTGTGCCGGTCAGTGTCAGTTCAATTTGTTTATCCAGCTCTTTACTGGCATCGCGGATAATGCGCGGAAAACGGTCAAACACTTCTTTAATTTGCACCATGCGTAAATTCAATGCCCCGTCTCTGATTTGCTCTACTAAATCAGAAAGCCGGGAGCAGGCTTCATACATGCAGGTGTCTTTGTTTTTCTTGGATATTAAATTAGCCGCCGCGCCGGCAATCACCAGTTCACCGACTAAATTAATCAGTGAATCCAGTTTGCCGGCTTCCACTTTAATAAATTTTAAATCCTGATTTTTTTTGTTTTCGCTTTGTTTATGCAAAGCGGCCACCACCACGGGAGCCGCCACCACATTTTCTGCCACCAGCAGGCTGCCCAGCGGCTGGCCGGATTTGTTTTTTTGAATTTGCAGAATTTCATTCAGCTCCAGTGGGGTAATGGAGCCGCCTTTCAGTAAAATCTCACCTAATAATTGAGGGGATTCAGGAACGGAATAAATCAGATCAATATAATCCTGTACCCGGGAATGCGGTGCCAGAATACGGATGGTGCTGTCTTTACGGATAAAGTCAAATGTCTCTTCAATGGTTTTTTTGTCTTTATCGGATTCAAGGTCAATTTCAAAACCCAGATAGCAGGATTCAATATCGGCTTCATCCAGTGGCGGGATACGGCTGGTTATCGTGTGGATATAAAGAATTTTACCCAGCGTGGCTAAATATTGAATAAAGGAAAGGGGATCCATGCCTTCCCGGATGATTTCTTTGCTGAAACGTAATGAAATATGCCAGTGGGTATCGGTGGGCTGCTTATAGTTTTCTTTTTCTATATATGCTTGCGGTTCTGCCGGAGCAGGATGGTTGGTTGTGGATAAATAGCCTTCCAGCTGGTCCAATAGCTGCGCCCGGGCGATGGGGTCAGGATCGGTGTTTTCACTGCTGCTTTCTACCGCATTAATTAATAAGCTCAGATAATCTTTGCAATTGAGCAATAAAGAAATCATTTCTTCATCCAGATCGATTTCTTTATTTCTGACCAAATCCAGCACGCTTTCCATCTGGTGCGTGAAATTCACAATTAAATCCAGGGAGAATAATCCGGCAGAGCCCTTAATGGTATGTGCCACACGGAAAAGCGCATCAATCTCATCCTGACTGATATTGTCTTCAATGGTCAGCAGGGAGGATTCCATTGACATCAGTAAATCACGCGCTTCTTCGATCAAGGCGCCTCTGGCGGCGTTCAGATCCATGGTTTACGCCTCGTGCCGGGTGAGTAATAAGGGGTCGCCCAATTCGGCCGCTATCTGATAGAGCTCAATCAGATCCAGCACACACTGGCTGTGGCTGTGAAACTGCAGGTCGAGGTTCTTTTTCTGGGCATACTTTCTCAGACTGAGTAAAAGTTGCACGCCCGCGCTATCTATATCGTCCACTTCGGATAAATCAACCCGGATCCGGTTTTCGGTCTGCAATAGCTCCAGTAAGGACGATTGCGTCAGTTTAGCGGTGTAAACCGACATTTCTCCGCTGATGACAATCAGGCACTGTCCGGCATCGTTGGTATGTGAAATGCTCATGGCTTGCCCCGGTTTGCTGGCCTGTTGGCGGGCATCAGCGCCTGCCAGAGGACGATTTGCTGCCTTTTCCGGCGGTCAGTGATGATTGTTTTAAATACTAAGCAGTAAATGAGTGCAGTCCGGCGCATTCTTAACGATAATCCGCACCTTGCTCCGTCAGTACCCGCCGCAGGCAGGCACGCAGGCAGGGGGCCAGAATCAGATTGGCGCTTTCTTATTCATAGCTAAGATTGAGCCAACTTGAAAGCCATATATAAGATTGTGCTTTTTTTGCGGCAGGACAAGCACAGTTGGGGCTTGTCCCGATGCAATGCAGCGCGGGCTTTGTTAGATTGAAAAACCTGCATTTGAACGGATAAAAATAAGCCTCAGTGCGGGGATAAAAGGAGTTTTGTGTATGTTGATCCGTCCTATCGAGGCAGCAGATTTACCTGCTCTGCTGGCTTTAGCCAGAGAAGCAGGCGTCGGGGTAACCACTTTGCAGGCGAACCCGGAACGGCTGTCAACACGGATTCTGGCCAGTGAGGCCTCCTTGCATGCTCCGGCCCCGGATGTGGCAGATGCCAGCTATGTTTTTGTACTGGAAGATGAAAGCACCGGCAAAATTGTTGGCACCTCCGCCATTGAGGCGGCCGTCGGGATGCATGAAACCTGGTACAACTACCGGGTGGGCATTAATGTGCATGCCTCCCGCGAGCTGGGTATTTATAAGCAGCTGGAAACTTTGTTTTTAAACAGTGATATGACGGGATCCAGCGAGCTGTGTTCACTGTTTTTGCTGCCTGATTACCGTAAAGACGGCAATGGCAGCCTGTTATCCAAGGCGCGTTTTCTGTTTATGGCCGAGCACAGTGAGCGGTTTTCACACCGGATTATTGCAGAAATGCGCGGTATCTCGGATGAAGATGGCTGCTCTCCTTTTTGGGAAGGTCTGGGCCGGCATTTCTTTCGTATGGATTTTGCCCGCGCTGATTTTCTCTCTTATGTGGGCAGCAAATCCTTTATTGCCGAGCTGATGCCGCAGCACCCGATTTATACCTGCTTTTTGCCCGAAGAAGCCCGTGTGGCCATTGCTGAAGTGCATGCGGCAACCCGTCCTGCCCGCGCCATGCTGGAGGCGGAAGGCTTTCGTTATCAGGGTTATATCGATATTTTTGATGCCGGCCCCACGCTGGAATGCGAGCTGGATCAGGTTCGTGCCGTACGGGCCAGCTGCAGCTATAAGGCGCTGCCGGCAGAGACCGAAGCGCAAGGTGCGGTGCCATGGCTGGTATCTAACCAGCGTTTAACCGGCTTTCGCTGCACTCTGGCAATGGCGCATAAAACGGCAGATGGCCTGCAATTAAGCCAGGCGGTGCTGGATCGGCTGAAAGTGGCCGGCGGGGATTCTGTGCGTGCTGTTTTGTTGTCTGCCAAGGAGTAATGCATGCAACTGATTAATGGGCGCTGGTCGCCAGGAAAGGGGGATGCATGGACATCCAGAAATCCTGTGACTCAGCAGGCTGTCTGGGTCGGTAATGCGGCCTCTGCAGAGGAAACCGATGCTGCGGTGGCCTCTGCCCGGGCGGCATTCCCATTATGGCGGGATACCGAATTAAATACCCGTCTTGCCGTACTGCATTGCTTTGCCGACTTATTAAAAGAAAATCAGGATGATCTGGCCGCAACCATCGGGCTGGAAACGGGGAAACCCCGCTGGGAAGCCGCCCTGGAAGTGGCCAGTATGATCAGCAAAATTGATCTTTCTGTGCGAGCCTTTGAAGAGCGCACCTATCGCAAAGAATCGTCGCAAGGGGATGCCAGTGCGGTCTTGCGGCATCGCCCCCACGGCGTGGTGGCCGTGTTTGGCCCGTATAATTTCCCCGGCCATCTGCCCAACGGTCATATTGTGCCGGCGCTGCTGGCGGGGAATACCGTGGTGTTTAAGCCGTCTGAATTCACCCCGATGACCGCTCAGAAAACGGTGGAGTTGTGGCAGGCCGCCGGTCTGCCTGCCGGCGTGATTAATTTATTGCAAGGCGGGCCGCAAACCGGTGCCTTGCTGGCCGCGCAGCCTGATATTGATGGCTTGTTTTTTACCGGCAGTGCGGCGGTCGGGCATTTATTGCATCAGCAGTATTCCGGCCGGCCGGATAAAATCCTGGCGCTGGAGATGAGTGGTAATAACGCGCTGATTGTGGATGAGGTCAAAGACGTTGCCGCTGCCATTCATCATGTAATTCAGTCGTCCTTTATTTCTGCCGGGCAGCGCTGCTCTTGCGCCCGGCGTTTATTTGTTCCCAAGGGTGAGTGGGGAGATTTGTTTTTAGAAAGGCTGGTACGGGTCAGTGCCGATTTACGGGTCGATGCCTGGGATGCCGAGCCGGCACCCTTTATGGGGGCCATGATTTCAATCACAGCGGCAGAAGGGATGCTGGCCGTACAGGAATCACTGGTCGGGCTGGGCGGACAGATTTTGCTGGAAATGCGCCGGGTTAAAAGTGGTGCCGCCTTGCTGACTGCCGGCATTATGGATGTCAGCCTGGTGGAGCATTTACCGGATGAAGAAAACTTCGGGCCGCTGCTGCAAGTACAGCGTTATCAGGATTTTGATGAAGCCATCCGGCTGGCCAATCGCAGCCGCTTTGGCCTTGCCGCCGGGCTGTTGTCCGACAGCCGTGAGCGCTATAAATCGTTCTGGCGCGAATCCAGAGCCGGCATTGTGAACTGGAATAAGCCGCTGACCGGGGCGTCCAGTGCCGCGCCCTTTGGAGGCATCGGCTCCAGCGGTAATCACCGGCCCAGCGCCTATTATGCGGCCGATTATTGTGCTTATCCGGTGGCCTCGCTCGAATCCGAGCTCTTGGTGATGCCGGCCAGGCTGCCGCCAGGCATGGTGATTGGCATTTAATATAAGTATGACCACCGTTTTTTCAGATAAATGATTTGCAGTGTCGTAACAGTAAGGAATGAATTATGTCGGGTTTTGAAGCCAATTTTGATGGACTAGTCGGGCCAACCCACCATTATGGCGGGCATTCTTTTGGGAATCTGGCCTCTGCTTCTAATGCCAATAAGGCGGCAAATCCGCGCGAAGCGGCCCGCCAGGGGCTGGCTAAAATGAAGGCGCTGGCCGATCTGGGCTATAAGCAGGGTGTGTTTGTTCCTCAGGAGCGTCCGGCCATCGGTTTGTTGCGTCAGCTGGGTTTTGGCGGCGATGATGCCGCCGTGCTGGCCGCCGTGGCCAAAGCCTCGCCGGGATTACTGGCCAATGTGTCGTCGGCCTCCAGTATGTGGACGGCCAATGCCGCAACCGTCAGCCCTTCGGCCGATACCGCCGACGGACGGGTGCATTTTACCGCGGCCAATTTACAAAATAAATTTCACCGCGCCATCGAGCACGAGCAAACCACTCGTTCATTAAAAGCCATGTTTAATAATGACTCGGTATTTGCTCACCATGCAGCGTTGCCGATGCAGGCCGTGTTTGGTGATGAGGGCGCGGCCAATCACACCCGTTTTTGTCATGATTATGCAGAGCGTGGTGTCGAGTTCTTTGTCTATGGCCGCCAGCACTGGGGTGGCACCACCGAGCCGAAAAAATACCCGGCGCGGCAAACCCGTGAGGCGGGTGAGGCCATTGCCCGTTTGCATGGTTTAAGCACCGATAAACTGGTGTTTGCCCAGCAAAATCCGGCCGTGATCGATGCCGGTGTGTTTCATAATGATGTGATCTCGGTGGGCAATCAAAATGTGCTGTTCAGCCATGAAGTGGCCTTTTTAGATTCTGCTGCCGTCT
>JBOFGM010000226.1:0-2578 GCA_051649105.1 Iodobacter sp.
TTTTGCCGGCGGTCTGGGCTGGACCCTGCTGATTGTTTACAGCGCCACCCATGGTGCCCGCCTGTTTGGCCAGCGCTTTACCCAGGGCTGCCTGCTGCTCTCGGCCGTGCTGTATCTTTGGTTTGCCGGTCTGGTACTGGTGAATGGCTATCGAAATTTACTGTAATGCATTAATCACTGAGTGATGACCCATAAAAAAACCGCCTTCAAATACTGAAGGCGGTTTTTTATTTTAAAGACTATTAAAACGCAGGAACCACGGCACCGGCATATTTGCTTTCAATAAAAGCTTTTACTTGCGGGCTGGTTAAAGCCGCGGCCAGTTTTTTAATGGCTGCGCTGTCTTTATTATCCGGACGCGCCACCAGGTAATTCACATAAGGTGAGCTGCGGTCTTCCAGAGCCAAAGAATCTTTAACCGGATTCAATTTAGCTTCCAGCGCGTAATTGGTGTTAATCAGCGCTAAATCCACCTGATCCAATACCCGTGCCAGCATCGCTGCATCTAATTCACGGAATTTCAGTTTCTTTGGGTTTTCAACAATATCTTTCGGTGTGGATAAGGCATTGGTCGGATCTTTTAACTTTAATAAACCCGATTTTTGCAGCAGCAATAAGGCACGGCCGCTGTTACTGCCTTCATTTGGAATGGCTACCGTAGCGCCTGATGGCAGATCTTTCAGCGATTTATGTTTATGGGAATAAGCGCCAAATGGCTCCACATGCACACCGGCCACGATCACTAAGTGAGTGCCTTTGCCTTTATTAAAGTTATCCAGATAAGGTTTAGTCTGAAAATAATTGGCATCAATATTTTTCTGATCCACCTGTAAATTAGGCTGCACATAATCGGTAAATACTTTGATTTGTAAATCCACGCCTTCTTTAGCCAATTGTGGCTTAACCAATTCCAGAATTTCTGCATGAGGCACGGCGGTGGCGGCCACGGTCAGTTTTTCTGCTGCCTGGGCAAGGCCCGTGGCTAATAATGCGGCGAATGCGCTGATAACCAGAGTTTTTTTCATTGTAGATACCTGTGTCGTGGCGCAGAAAACTTCAGCTGCTAAAGGAGAGATAAGATTTGATTTGGATTCTAACAAGGCTTACTGATATCACGAAGAAATATTAAATAACTTACATATACCCAAAAGAAATATACCAAATCTGATCTCCCTGATGCCAGCCAGCGCAAAGCCGGGATGTCAGCATCGCAAAATGACATACGGCTGAAGGTGAAACGCCATCATGCAAGGGTAATGTTGGCCAAAGGCTAAGGGTTTGAGGCGAGTACAATCAAGAGCATTCAAGCCTTTAAAAACTGCCATGCCCATCCGCTATCTGCGTGAATTAACTGCCCCGGAACGAACTGACCGCAATAATTTTCATCTGGGAATCACCCTGTGTTTTGTAGCAGGGGCCACCAATGCCGGCGGTTTTCTGGCAGTCGGTCAGTACACTTCACATATGACAGGGATTTTATCGGGTCTCGCGGATAACTGGGTGCTGGGTAATTTTGGTTTTTTACTGGTGGCTGTTGCCAGCCTGCTGATGTTTATGGCCGGAGCCATTACATCCACTATTTTGATTAACTGGGCACGCCGGCGTAACCGCCGCAGCCTCTATGCCCTGCCGCTACTGCTGGAATCTTTGCTATTGCTGTGCTTTGGTTTATTGGGCGGCCAGCTCGATTCACATTCCAACAGCCTGATCCCGCTGACGGTTCTGCTGCTGTGTTTTATTATGGGCCTGCAAAACGCCATTATTACTAAGATTTCCAAAGCCGTGATCCGCACCACTCACCTGACCGGGCTGATTACCGATATCAGCATTGAACTGGGCCGGCTGTTTTACTGGAACCGCAATACCAGTACACCCGATCATATTAAAGTGTTGTGCGATCGTACCCATCTGAGAGTGCAAAGCAGCCTGGTGGCCGCCTTTTTTGTCGGCGCACTGAGCGGAGCCTATGGTTTTAATCATTTGGGTTTCAGCTCCACGATTTTTCTGGCGCTGATTCTGGCTATTTTGTCTGCCGGGCCACTGGTGGAAGATTTAAGCCATTACCCGGCCGCCGGTAAATAATTTTTAACCAGAGCAGTCTTTAGCGGGCCTCATCGCGCGGAGCGCCCACTCGTTCGGCCGGGCTGCTGCCAGATAACTTTTATCCGGTACCCGTTCTACCAGGACTCATCACGCGGTGGCCGTGCAGCCAGCCATAGCAGCAGCGTAATCGCCACATAGGGCCATATATCGCCAATCACGGCGGTCAGCCCGTTGAAATGCAGCAAATGCCCGTAATGCCAGCGAAACAGGGGCAGCGTGGCAGGCAACTGTGGTGTTAAAGGCCAGAACCAGCTGATCACCAGGGTGGCCGACAGGGCAATGGCTCCCGCCAGCGCCCGCAAACCGCGCTTTAATCGCCATAATAAAACCAGCGCCAAAGTACCCAGCAAGCCGCCCAATACAATATTTAAATTCAGCCAGGCAAAAAACTGCGCCGGTTTCAGTAACAGACCGGCAAAACCCAGCTTCAGCAACAGGGCCGTCAGCAGGGTCACGCGGATCGCGGCCGGGCTTT
>JBOFGM010000227.1:0-4571 GCA_051649105.1 Iodobacter sp.
GCTGTCGGGGCTGGGGCTGGTGCAATTACCCGATTATTATGTCGATCCTTATTTAAAAACCGGGCAATTAATCAGCGTCTTAGAACCTTTTGCGCTGGAAGACGGGATTTGGGTGATTTACCCGCGCAGCCGGTTTATCCCACCCAAAGTCAGCCGATTTATTGAATACCTGCAAACGGCACTGCAGCCGGCTTAATCCGCAGCCGTCAATCCAGCCGCGGCCACTGATCCGGCAAGGCTCAGCCGCCAGCGCGTTTCAATACCCAGCCTTTAGGCTTCAAAAACTCCATCACGGTTGCGCAATGATCGCCCTGAATCTCGATCACGCCCTCTTTAACCGTACCGCCGGATCCGCAGCGGGTTCTCAGGGTTTTAGCCAGCACCGCCAGCTCGGCATCGTCCAGCGGCACGCCTTTAACCAGCGTCACCCCTTTGCCGTTGCGGCCCTTGGTTTCTCTGGAAACCCGCACAATGCCATCACCTGCCGGGCGGGCATTTTTTTTACACAGGCATTGCGCCACCGGCTGGCGACAATCCGGACACATCGATCCTTGTTCGGTGGAATAAACCAAACCACCCAATGTATTTTTCTTCATCAGATTGCACTAAATACGTAAAGACAGCAGTCTAACCTGCCTGCACGGCGGATTGAGTCATTTTTTTGAAATAATCTGCCTTCCCCCCGTTGACAAGCCCGCTGGCTGCCCGTATTATCTGGGCCTCTGTGGGGGGGTTACCCCAGCGGTCAACGGGTCCGGACTGTAAATCCGGCGGCTAAGCCTTCGAAGGTTCGAATCCTTCCCCCCCCACCAGAAACCAAAATCAACAGGCGCTCAGCCTGTTTTTTTTCGCCTGAATCTTTCTCCGCCAGCGGCCCTGGCCGCCAGCTCCTCGCTTAAGACCTTCCCCAAACTGCACGCTCATTAATAAACTGATAGTAGCGCAGCAGCATAATTTGATTTTTACGATCCAATAAGGCTTCCGGCACCGGCCCGAAAGACGCCGAACGGCGGACAATCTGCAAAGCCGCTTCATCCAGCTTAGGGTTACCCGAGGACTGCTCCAGCGTCAGCGATGCAATGCTGCCATTGCCGTTAAGCACCAGTTTAAATTGTAAGGTGCCAAACATAGAGCGGCCATATTCATCTTTAGGAAAATTCATCTGGCCGATCCGCTCTACCTTGCGGCGGATCTGTGGCTCCCAAATTGCAAATAAGGCGCGGGTATCCACATTTTGCTGCGCACGGTTCGCCCCGTTTTCCTGCGGCTCTTCGGTGGGTTTTAAATCGGCATAGCGGGTGACTAATTCATGCGGTTTGGCTTTACCGCTCAGCGCCTCACCCAAATCGCCGATCACCACTTCATCCGCTTGCGGCTGTTGTTTAGCTGCCGCCACGGCACTGGCCCGGCGGGCGGGCACATAATAATCTTTTTTAGCCACTTTTTTGGGCGGCGCTTTGGTCATCACCGGAACAGGCGCCGGAGTTGGCTCTGGTGTGACGGGCTTGATGGCCACTTTAGGCTTAGGCTGCAATTGCAGCTGCATAGGCTCATTGCCCTGCGCTGGCAGCTCGCGCTGAGCGGCAGCAGGCAGCAACAGCAGGGAAAGATGCACCAGAACAGAAGCCAGCAAACCGTACCACAACCAGGCCGGATGCCTTTGAGGGGCGAAAGATAAAGCGATATTCATAGCGCCTGAAAAGAAATCGGTGCGAGGCATTCTACCTAAGCCCCACCGCAGATGGCAGTAAACTTAATTCATTCATGCACTGGCAGGCAACTAATACCATAGCGGCTTAAGTTTCAATTCATTTTCAAGTCGCTTAATGTGGGCAGAGCACAAACGGAAACTGATCATGTTTAAAAAACCCTTACCTTTACTGCTGCTGTTATCCACGCTGCTTTATGGCGGCTGCAGCTATTTACAAAACGGCTGGCCGGACACTTACTGGAACTGGCGCCATGAGCTGGTTTTGCTGACCGGTGTACAACTGATGACCGTGATGTCTGCCGCCATGCTGCTGGCCACCCGCCCGGCCTGGCTGGAAAAACCCCTGCGCGGCCTGGATAAAATGTACGGCCTGCATAAGCAACTGGGCATTGCCGCCGGTCTGCTGCTGGCATCCCACTGGCTGATTAAGCTATCCCCTAAACTGGTGATGGCCATGCAATGGGCAGAACCACGCATCAAACGCGCTGGCGGGGTTAAAGATCCGCTGGTCTCTTTTGCCAAAGATGTGGGTGAATGGGCCGCCTGGGCCATACTGGCCATGGTGATTCTGGCCTTGCTGCGCGCCGTGCCTTATCGTTTTTGGCGCAAAGTGCATAAATTATTTGCCCCGCTGTTTTTAATGGGCGCATTTCACGGCCTGATTCTGATGCCACGTGAGCTTTGGTTAACCCCTGTGGGCGCACTAATGGCCGTACTGCTGGCCTCCGGCTCACTCTGCGCAGTTTGGTCGCTGTTGGGTAAGATTGGTAAAAGCAAACAAGTCAGCGGCCGCATCAGCCAGATTAATCCATTGCCAGCCAATCAGCTGGAAGTAATCTGCCAGATGGATGCTGCATGGCCAGGACACACCGCCGGACAATTTGCGCTGGTCAGTTTTAACCCACGGGAAGGCGCTCATCCCTTCACCATTGCTTCGGCACCGCGTCATAACGGCGAGCTGCGTTTTATTATTAAGGCATTGGGCAACTATACCAGGACCCTGTCCCAAACCCTGAAAGTAGGCGGACCTGTTAAAGCAGAAGGCCCTTATGGCTGCTTTAACGGACAAAGTAAATCAGGTGCGCGTCAGGCATGGATTGCCGGCGGGATTGGCGTAACGCCCTTTTTGGCCTGGCTGGAAAGCCCGGATTTTAACGGCGGCCAAATTGACTTTTACTACTGCGTAAAAAGCGCAGCGGATGCGGCCAGACTGGAAGAAATCCGTGCTGCCTGCACGGCCAAAGGGTTGCAATTGCATCTGATAGAAAGTGATCTTGGCCAGCGGCTGGATATCACCCAAATTAATGCAGAAGCGCTGGATGATATCTGGTACTGCGGCCCGCAAGGCTTGGGTGAAGCCATTCATCAGCATCTGGCACAATTAAGCCATGCACCCCGCTTTCATCACGAAGCCTTTGCTATGCGCTAAAGCCTTTAGCTAAATCGTGATCCCCGGGTGGTTGTACCGGGGATCCGGCACCGGATCCCCGTCTGCGCATCAATAACCCAGGCAAATCAATCAGAAATTAGCTGAATACGGGCGGCGTCAGCCGGCTTATCTGGCCAGCCCCCACAGCAGCCCACCCAGCGCTGCCGTATTCAAGAAAATGGTCAGCCAAAAAACAGCCTGAAAGGCTGTTTTTTTTGATTTATGCCGCAGCATTTTTTGCGCCAGAACCGCCCCCGGCCAGCCACCCAACAGCGCCAGCAGATGCAGCGTGCTCTCTTTGGTGCGCCAGCGCTGATTCTCTGCCGCCGATTTATCCCAGGCATACACCACAAAGGTTGCCAGACTTAAGATCAGGCATACCGCCGGCACCAGCCAGGGCAAGTGGCCCATCGCGGCAGCGGCCAAAATAAAACCCATAAATAAAACCATCACCATCATCGCCATCCCGGCTTCCTGTCTGAATAAAAATACCTGCCGTATCGGCAACGGCTGCGCTCAATCCCAAGCGGCCATGCCACGCAGCAATATGATCACCTGAAAAGCCACCATCCGTCTGGTTTTAATGGCGGTCGCGCTGCGGAAATACCGCGCATTTTTCCAATCTGAGCCCCGGTTTTTTGGGCATACTGGTCACTTATTCAGGCCAGCCCTTATGAAACAGCAATCAGCGCCGCCATCCCCGGAACTTAGTCAGTGGATACATAGTTTTCGCCACTATACCTTTACCCATAAAGACCCCGCCTGGCTGACCTTATTTCCGGGCACCGGGGCCGAACTATGGATCCATACCACCGGGCAAGAGGACGGTTTATTGTGCCGCCGCCATCAAAGCCTGCAATTACCGCAAACGGGGCAGCAAGTCTTTGTGATCCGGTTCCGGGCGGGTGCCCTGCCCTTTTTTACCCGCACTTTATTACCCGGGCTGATCGACCATTTCACCCCGCCAGAGCAGATCCGGGCCAATCAGCCGCTGCATTAGTTGCAAGACATTAAACACTGCAATGATTTTGCCTGGCAATGCGCGCTGGCCGAAGCCTTTTTGCTGGCTCATTTACAAGAACACCCTTCACTACAGCGGATGCAGCAATTAGCCACCGCCATGCATGAGCAATGTGCCGGCTTTATCTTCAGCGATTATTCGGATCAGCTTAACTGCCATCGCAGCCATTTATCGCGTCAGTTTCATGCCACCCAGGGGGTCAGCACCAAGTACTATCACCGGCTGTGTCGTTTTGAGCGCTTTGTGCGGGCGGCATTATTTGATCCCCACCCCTCACTGGCCGGCTTAGCCTTTGAATATGGCTATTATGATCAGGCCCATCTGCACCGGGATGTCCGCCAATTCAGCCAGCAATCGCCGCTGCAGTTATTACAGGGCCCCGGCCCCCGGCTTTTTTATTCCCCCAGACC
>JBOFGM010000228.1:0-7152 GCA_051649105.1 Iodobacter sp.
TCACCTAAAGAGCGGCCATCGCGGCGGGTGGAAATAAACAGCACCAGAAAATCTTGTACGGCTCCGGCCAGCATTACGCCAACCAGAATCCAGATGGTGCCGGGTAAAAAGCCCATTTGTGCGGCCAGAATCGGCCCGACCAGGGGGCCGGCACCGGCAATCGCGGCAAAGTGGTGACCAAACAAAACCCATTTATTGGTCGGCACATAATCAAGGCCGTCATTGCGGCGATAGGCCGGAGTCAGGCGGCTATCATCGAGCTCAAAGACTTTTTCGGCGATAAATTTGGAATAAAAACGGTAGGCAATGCTGTAGCAGGAGATGGCGGCTAAAACCAGCCAGACTGCATTTACATGCTCGCCACGGCTGAGCGCCAGCATGGCAAAGGAGAAGGCGCCTCCTAATGCAACCAGCAGCCAGACCCCCCATTTTTTGAAATGATTCATGCTCTTCCCTTGTGACAGTTTTAATTTTAATGACTTCTGCTGTAGGGAGATGATGAAACGATGTCAGGAAACCTCCCATAGGTGCTTTCCCTAAACCAGGGGTTTTGCTGACATTTAAGACGGGAAAATCCACTTTATGTTTAAAACGGGGGTACAGACGGTTGAATTCAGAGGGAACTTTTACCGCAGATCAGGTTAATCCGCCGTCAGAGATGAATCTGTCGGCGGATGCCAGGCGGCTTTAATGCGGGAATAAGAAGTGGGGTATCGCAATCAGAGAGACACCCGCCAGAATCAGCGCCACCTGCTGCGCAGTATCTTTCAGCTGCGGGCGTTTATGCAGGCCTGGAATCAGATCGGCAATCGCCACATAAATCATACTGGATGCACCCAGCGCCAATAAATAGGGCTGGAAATGGCTGATTGTTTGCAGTGAAAAGTAGGCCAGCAGGGCACCTGCTAATGCGGCTAAAGACGATAAGGCATTAAACAGCAGTGCCTTGGTTTTGCTGTAACCCGAATGCAGCAGCACAATAAAGTCGCCCACTTCCTGCGGTACTTCATGCGCAATAATGGCCAGTGAGGTGGCAATGCCAACATTAATATCGGTCATAAATGCCGCCGCAATCAGTGCGCCATCTAAAAAATTATGGAAAGTATCCCCGACAATAATCATCAGCCCGGCACGGCCATGACTGTGCCCGTGGTTATGCTCGTGCGGCTCCAGCTCTTCGCATTGTTCATGATGGCAATGACGCCAGATCACCAGCTTTTCCATAATAAAAAAAGCCAGAATCCCTGCCAGTAAGGTCAGTGAGATATTTGAAGCGGAAGGTGTTTCTGCTGCAGGAGCATGGTGATGCTCCTGGGGTTCAGTACGCAAAATAGCGGGTAAATGCGCCTCGGCCTTGGCGGCAAGGCTGCTACTCTGGTGCACTTCAGTGGGGTGTTCATGTTCACCAAAGGCATGGGGCAGAATTTCTAAAAAAGCGGCGGCAAGCAAGGAGCCAACCGCAAAACTGACTAATTTAGGAATCCAGCTGGGGCGTGCAGCATAGGCGATGCACGCCGCGGCCAGTACGCTTAGTAAGCTGCCTGCCAGGCTGGCGGTCATAATCCAAGCAAGAGTGCTCATTCAAAACGCTTTATCAGGGGGTATAGATGCAACAGTGTATCATTACCTGTTTATCTGGTCAGCCAAATCAGGCTGGCCATTCTGCCGGTACACTGATTGCGGCGGTAAGAAAAGAACTGCTCTTCGTCGCTCACCGTGCAATAGTTGCCGCCATAAATCTCAGTTACACCCTGATCCAGCAGCCTTTGGCGGGCAAGTAAATAAATATCCGCCAGCCATTTACCTGGTGTGGCACCGGGAGTAAAAGCGGCCGCGGCTATGGGATGACGGTCTGTAAAGGCCGCACGCACTTCATCGCCCACTTCAAATGCCGCCGGCCCAATCGCCGGCCCAAGCCAAGCCATCAGCGTGTCCGCCGGAACGCTCATTTGGCTGATCGTGGCTTCAATCACCCCGTCACAGAGCCCGCGCCAGCCGGCATGAGCGGCGCCCACCACGGTGCCGGCCTGATTGCACAGTAATACCGGCAGACAGTCGGCCGTCATAATGGCGCAAACGGCACCGGCCTGACTGGCCACAGACGCATCAGCGGCACTGTTTTGCTCTGCGCTGGCGGCATCCACCACCTGCACACCATGAACCTGAGTCAGCCAGAGCGGGTCAGCAGGAAGATGCTGCCGCACAATCAGGCGGTTCTGCGCCACGGCTTCAGGTTGGTCGCTGACATGCTGTCCCAGATTCAGGCTGTGCCACGGCGGCAGGCTGACCCCGCCCTGACGCGTGGTAGAAACAGCCTGCACCGTTGCCGGTGCAGGCCATTCAGGCCTGATCCATGTTGCTGGAAAAGGTTTAATCACGGACATACATCACTTCGCAGTCGCTGTCGTCCACATCCCAGTCATCTTCCCACTCTTCTTCATCCGTGCCGGCATCCAGACGCAGAACATTGATCAGCATTTCCATATCTTCAGGAAGTGCTGCTTTCCATGTCATGGTTTTGCCAGATTCCGGGTGAATAAGCGACAGTTTGCGTGCATGGAGTGCCTGACGTGCAAATTCACTGAGGGCAATACTGACTTCTGGTGAATTCAGACGCGGCTTGCCACCGTAAATAGGATCGGCGGCCAGAGGATGATTTAAATGCGCCATATGTACCCGGATCTGATGGGTACGGCCGGTTTCCAGCTGGCATTCAATTAAAGTATGCGAGGTAAAGCGCTCATGCACCTTATAGTGCGTTACGGCATGTTTACCGTTATGCACTACCGCCATTTTGATTCTTTCTTTTGGATGGCGGCCGATCGGGGCGTCTACTTTACCGTCTGCACCAAATAAACCCTGGGCCACGGCCATATAATGACGCTTAACAGTTCGCGCTTGTAATTGCTGCACCAGGCTGTTTTGAGCTTGCAGTGTGCGTGCAATCACCATCAGGCCACTGGTATCCTTGTCCAGTCGGTGTACGATGCCTGCGCGGGGAATGGTTTTAAGTTCGGGGTAGCGATAAAGTAAGCCGTTCAGTACAGTGCCTGTCCAGTTGCCTGTACCAGGATGCACAACTAAACCCGGTGCTTTATTAAGCACAAGTAAGGTAGCATCTTCGTAAATAATATCCAGCTCAATATCTTCGGCGATAAAAGCACTTTCGTCCGGATCTGGCTGGGGTAAGACACTAATTGTTTCACTGCCCCAAAGTTTTGTTTTTGGGACGGCTGGTTGGCCGTTAAGAAAGACTAATCCATCTTTGATCCATGTGGAGAGTCGGTTACGGGAAAACTCGGGCAGCATCTTGGCTAAAGCAGCGTCCAAGCGCTCCCCTGCCAAATCGGATGGCACGGTCAGGACACGCGCCTGCTCGAAGTCGTTATAATCGTTTAATTCGTTTTCGGAATGCATCATGAATAAGATTCTACCGCGATTCATCGTCTCTGCAGTACTTGCCGGATTATTGGCAGGTTGTGCATCCACTCCTGAAGAACAGGATGAAACCCGGGGCTGGACGGCTGAGAAGATTTTTGCTGAGGCAAAATCAGAACAAGAAGGCCGCAATTTTGACCGTTCTAACAAGCTTTTTGAAAAGCTGGAAGCGCGTTTCCCTTATGGCCGCCATGCTCAGCAGGCCCAGATTGAGACCGCTTATAATCATTATAAAAATCAGGAGCCTTTACTGGCTTTTGCCGCGATTGACCGTTTTATTAAGCAATATCCGGCCCATCCCAATATTGATTACGCCTATTACTTAAAGGGTTTGGTCAATTTTAATGAGTCACAGGGCTTCTTATCCAGCTTAGTGAAGCAGGATATGTCTGAGCGTGATCCAAAAGCTGCGCGTGAATCTTTTGATACCTTCAGCCAGCTGATCTCGCGTTACCCGGACAGCAAATATGCTGCCGATTCCACGGTGCGGATGGGCTATCTGGTAGGGGCTCTGGCCAGCCATGAATTACATGTGGCTAAGTACTATTACAACCGGGGCGCATTTTTATCGGCAGCCAACCGGGGTAAATATTTACTGGAAACCTACTCCCATACCAAACAGGTTGAACCTGCTTTGGGCATCATGGTGCTGTCTTATGACAAGCTTGGCCTGACGGTGCTGCGTGATGATGCAAAAAAAGTACTGCTGAAGAATTATCCGGACACCACGGCACTGGATGAGAGTGCTCTGTTCAGCGATTCGGACTGGTGGAAACCCTGGTAAAAAATATTTAACAATTATTTTCAAAAGGGGGTTTACAGAGTGAAAATTGCTCTGTAATATTCGGATCTCTTTCGGGGGGTATAGCTCAGTTGGTAGAGCGCTTGCATGGCATGCAAGAGGTCAGCGGTTCGATCCCGCTTACCTCCACCAGATTAAAGCAGACAACAAAGCATCGCTGTTTGTGAGTAGAGTTTTAGATTGATCCCATCGTCTAGAGGCCTAGGACACTGCCCTTTCACGGCGGCGACCGGGGTTCGAATCCCCGTGGGATCGCCATCTAATAAAGAAGTACCGTGCGGCTGTAGCTCAGTTGGATAGAGTATCTGGCTACGAACCAGAGGGTCAGGAGTTCGAATCTCTTCAGCCGCACCATTATCATCGTTGATATACTAAAACGGTGTTAATAAGTAAAAAAGTATGATCCCATAGTTTAGCGGTTAGAACACTGCCCTTTCACGGCGGCGGCCGGGGTTCGATTCCCCGTGGGATCGCCAATTTAAAAGACCTGCCCATGTGGCAGGTTTTTTTTCGTCCATACAAATCAAAAGGTTTCCCGTGTAAGATCAGCGGGAAGATCTTTTCAGGAAATCTAATCAATATGGCAGCGTTGGGTCGTTTTCTCTCGGTAGAAGGTATTGATGGTGCTGGCAAAAGCACGCAACTGGCCTGGATTGCACAGTGGCTGGCACAGCAAGGCATACGCTTTGTGCAGACGCGTGAGCCGGGCGGTACCTCCCTGGGTGAAAAACTGCGCCAGTTATTGCTGACCGAAACCATGCATCTGGAAACCGAAACGCTGCTGATGTTTGCCGGCCGCCGTGAGCATCTGGCTCAGGTTATTTTGCCAGCTCTTGCGCGCGGTGAGTGGGTGTTATGTGATCGCTTCAGCGATGCCAGCTATGCCTATCAGGGCGGCGGGCGCGGATTGCCCCGTGAAAAATTTATTGCGCTGGAAGAATGGGTACAGGGCAGCGGCACCACTAAAATTCAGCCAGATTTAACCCTGATATTTGATGTACCCTTGGCAGTCAGTCAGGAGCGCCTGGCTAATGGCCGTACTTTAGATCGCTTTGAGCGTGAAGCCACTGATTTTCATGCCAGGGTGCGTGCTGCTTATTTAGAAAGAGCCGCTGCCGAGCCCGGGCGTATCCGGGTGATTGATGCCAATCGGTCGCTGGAAGAAATTCAGCAAGAATTAGCCGGGATTTTGATCGCCTTTTTGCAATGAGCGCATTAACCGCAATGAAAACACTCTATCCCTGGCAAGCCGCCCCCTGGTCACAACTGATGCGAGAAGCTGACCGTCTGCCGCATGCCCTGCTGATTACCGGTGAAGAGGGGATTGGGAAAAGACGCTTTGCAGAATATCTGGCTCAGTTTTTACTGTGTGAAGACAGCGCTAAAACAACGGCACCTTGCGGTGTCTGTGATGGTTGCCGCTGGTATCTGGCGGGTAATCATCCCGATTTCCGGCTGGTTTCCCCCGAGGAAAAAGACGGGGAAGCCGCAGAAGACGCCAAGCCTAAGCGTAAATCGCAGGTGATTGGTGTGGATGATATCCGCGATTTAGCCGATTTTGTGAATCTGACGGCGCATCGTAAAGGGATTCGTGTCACTCTGGTTTATCCGGCAGAAACCCTGAATCTGGCTGCCGCCAATGCCTTTTTAAAAACACTGGAAGAACCGCCGTCCGGTGCCGTATTTATTTTGGTTTCAAATCACTGGCGTCGTTTATTACCGACGATCCGCAGCCGTTGCCGGGTCTTTCCCCTGGTGATGCCGGATCAGGCCGTGGCGATGAAATGGCTGGCAGAGCAGCAGGTGGTTAATCCGGCTTTGCATTTAGCGCATACCGGAGGAGCCCCTCTGGCGGCTTTAAATGATGCCAGCGCCGAATGGCTGCCCAATCGTAAAGCCTTTCTGACGCATATCGCTAATCCGGCGACTCTGGATGTATTGGCAGTGGCTGTTGAGCTGGAAAAAGCTAAACTGGAGATGTCTTTAGTCGTGAGCTGGCTGCAAAAATGGGTTCATGATCTGATCAGTATTAAAATGACGGGCAAACTTCGCTATTATTCTGACTGGAAAAATGATTTAACCCGGCTGGCTGCACAATCTCCTGAGTTTTTTCATTATACCGACCGGCTGAATGAGGCCATGCGCCAGGCGCATCATCCTTTAAATCAGCGGCTGGTTTTTGAATCTTTGTTGTTTGCTTATTTGGATGCACTGCGCGCAAAAGGCAGTAGAGGAAAAAGATGAGTGAACCGATTAAGGCCCCGGTATCGCGGCCAGGTGTGTTATCGCTGAATATCAAAGAAAAAGCCGCGCTTTATGCGTCGTATATGGTTTTTCTGAAAGGCGGCGGTATTTTTATTCCTACTAATAAGATGTATTCCCTGGGCGATGAAGTCTTTATGCTTTTATCGTTGCTGGACGACCCTGCCAAAATTGCCGTCTCGGGTAATGTGGTCTGGATCACCCCGCAGGGAGCCAATAATAATCATCAGCAGGGGATTGGCGTAAAGTTCTCCGCCAATGAGGCCGGTAATCAGGCCAAAACCAAGATTGAAGGTTTATTGGGGGGCTATCTGCAGTCCGCCCGCACCACGCATACCATGTAAAACTTCCCGCAGCGTGCTGCGGGGAATTCGTCTGCCCGTGACTATTCTTTGGCCGATCTGCCCTTTGTTTTTCTTAAATTAAAGCTGCCATGTTTATTGATTCGCACTGCCATATTAATTTTCCTGATCTTGCTGCCAATATTGACCAGCATCTGGCCGCCATGGCAGAAAATAAGGTGACTCATGCCCTTTGTGTGGCCGTGAATTTGCCCGAGCTGCCTTCGGTTCTGGCGCTTGCCGATGCCCATGCCAATATTTTTGCCTCGGTGGGGGTGCATCCTGATTATGAAGATACGGTTGAGCCTT
>JBOFGM010000229.1:0-3108 GCA_051649105.1 Iodobacter sp.
AGGCACGAGTTTAGGATGCGAGTCTTTCGCAACCCCAAACCGTTCAATAAGTTAGAGTCTGGCTAAACACCCGACTGGATAAAAAAATCCCAAGCTAGAGAACCCCTGTAGTCTACTTCAAACAGACGCGACGAACAAATCTGAGACGCACTATTACCATCATTAATCCAGTTGGCTAACACCCAACAAAATCAAGCCTTCACAGTTCTATCGCCGATCCGTCTTCTGTCCCACAGGCAACACTTCTGCCGGCCTTGCTTCCACAGCACTTCCGATGACCTTCACGACCGCCGATGCGGAGGATGACAGCACCTCATACTTACCGTGCAGTGATTCAGGCCGCAGGTTGGTGTAGCGGCGCAAGCTTCCCCAAGACTTATGGCCTGAGACCATGGCTACTTCCTGGATTTGATAACCGGCCTCAAACAGCCGGCTGATGCCCTCATGCCGCAGATCGTGGAATCTCAGATCCTCAATGGCCAGCGCCTTGCACATGCGAATAAATGCCGCGCCAACGGAGCGGGGGTTATAAGGAAAGATACGGGGGTCTGTTTTGGGCTGACGCTGCACAATATCCCAGGCGTCACCCAGCAGTGGGATTTCCTGGTCATTGATTTCTTTCTTAGATGGATCTTTACGCTGCCGGACTAAGATGGTGCGCTTCTCTTCATTAAGATCCAGCCAGAGAACCTTGCAGATCTCTTCTTGCCGCATACAGGTATCAATCGCGAACCGAATAATCTCAGCCATTGGCGGGGTGCGGCCATGCTGAAACATAACCGGTTTGTATCCCAGCAGCAGATCCAGCTCACCAGCCACAACCCGGCGCTCGCGATAATCACTTTTTCCGATCAGCTTAAGGGTGTGCAAAATAGGATAGGCATCATCAATAGCCTGTTTGGTGATCTGCAGGCCCCACAGCGGCTTGGCCACGCCCAACGCCGAGCCCAGATAGATCACATCCTGGGCAATCGTTGACGGGCCAGCGCCTTCGGCCAGCCGTAACTTGCAATGTTCAACCACATCCGCCGGCGTTAAGTTGCTGACAAGTTTTTTAGCCAGAGGCTTCTTCAGCATATTCAGCAGGACATAGCGCTTAGTCCTGCCAAACTTCTGCACATCGCCTACTTCCTCAACATAACGGCTTAATAAATCTCCCACGGTGAGCTTGGAAATTTTGCGCTGTTCTATTGCCCCATCGCCCTTTAATGCCAGCTCTAACTTGGCGGCCCAGTCCTTGGCCAGCTTTTCTTTGGCAAATGTCCTGGTCTCAGAATGAACTATCTGACCACCGCGTTTGACCCGGACCTGCGCCCGATAGGACAATGCGCCATCAGCAGCTGTTCTTTGAGTAATTGTTGCCATTTTCCTCCCGGTGCTACACGAGTGCTACAGCGGTGCTACATGATTTTAAAAACGGTGCTACACGCACCTTAGTGGAGCAAAATTGTAGCGCCGACACCCCAAAAAAGGCGCAAAACCACTCAAAATGCACAATAATTCATCAGTAATCAGAAAAGCAGAAGCAATGCATACGCAACAAAATCAAGAAGTTACGACAATAAAGCCCTCCCGTCGCTACTCAATAGCGCCCATGCTCGACTGGACCGACCGGCACTACCGGCATTTTGCCCGTTTGCTGACTAAACAAACCTGGTTGTATACCGAGATGGTGACGACCGGTGCCATTATTCATGGCGATAAACAGCGTCATCTGAATTTTGATGAAATAGAGAACCCGATTGCTTTGCAGCTGGGTGGATCTGATCCGGTGGCATTGGCCACTTGCGCCAAAATTGGTGAAAACTGGGGCTACGACGAGATCAATCTGAATGTGGGTTGCCCGTCGGAACGCGTACAAAATGGCGCATTTGGTGCCTGCCTGATGGCAGAGCCCGCTTTAGTGGCCGATTGTGTAAAGGCCATGAAAGATGTGGTGGATATTGATGTCACCATCAAGCATCGTATCGGGATTGATGATGAAGAGAGTTATGACTTTGTCCGTGATTTTGTAGGCACCGTGGCCGATGCGGGCTGCGAGACCTTTATTGTTCATGCCCGGAATGCCATTCTGAAAGGCTTGTCGCCTAAAGAAAACCGCGAGATTCCACCGCTGAAATACCATTATGCCTATCAGTTAAAACAAGACTTTCCTCACCTGGAAATCATTGTAAACGGCGGCATTACCACGCATGAACAAGCGGCTGAACATTTGCTGCATCTGGATGGCGTGATGGTCGGGCGTGAGGCTTATCATAATCCGTGGATTCTGACCGTAGTGGACGCGCTGTTTTACGGCGGGCCTGTGCATACAGCATCCCGTGTTCAGGTAATGCATCAATTACGGCGTTTTATTGAAGCGGAGATGGCGCAAGGGCTGCCCATCCGGCTGATTACCCGGCATATCCTGGGTTTATTTCAGCATCAGCCAGGAGCCAGAACCTGGCGCAGAATGCTGTCTGATTCCAAACTGCTTAAAGACGCTGATTTTCAGCTGATTGAAAGCGCTTTACGTGAAGTGACCAAAGGTCATCCTTAAATGAAACTCATCGCCCTGCTGCTGACATTGATCAGCACGCCTGTCTTTGCCACAGAAGTTACTCTGCTGGCAGCCATGGGCAATAAAGGTATTTTGCTGATCGACGGGCAAAAGAAAACGCTGGCCGTTGGTCAGCAGTATGGCGAAGTGAAGCTGCTGGGTGTCAATAGCGAGCAAGCCACCATACAGATTGGCGGGCAACAACGTCAGCTGATGCTGGGCCAGGGCTATATAGCCAGCACCAAAGCCGAGACAGATACCGCCGGCAGCCTGACGCTCAGCCCGGACAGCCAAGGACACTATTACGCCGATATTGCCGCGCGGGGCATCAGCCAGCGCGGCATGATAGATACCGGTGCCAGCTTTTTATCCATGCCACGCAATCTGGCCGGCAATATGGGTGTGGATTATCAGCATGGGCAGGAAAGCCGCACGCAAACGGCTAACGTCATCTTCCGCTCCTGGCAAATCAATATTCCGAAAATTCGTATCGTCTCATTGCTGCTTTATAACGTCGTGGCCAGTATCCGCGATCAGGATAATGGCCCTTTATTAATAGGCAATAGCGT
>JBOFGM010000230.1:0-2936 GCA_051649105.1 Iodobacter sp.
CACCGGGCGGGCTGATTTTCCAGAGTATCTGCGGCAGTGAAAAAGGTTTGAAAGAGTTTGGTGTCACGCTGGAACTGATGGATGAAGCGCAGGAAGTCGGCCGTCATTACAACCGCCTGGCCGGCCCTAACTGCCTGTATTTTGAAACAGGACAAGGTTCAGCTCTGTCGGCCAATGCCCATAACGGTGCCGATCAGGTGACCATGGAAGCGCGTAATTACGGCCTTGCCCGTCACTATGATCCGTTCCTGGTCAATACCGTGGTGGGTTTTATCGGACCTGAGTATTTATATAACGATCGTCAGATTATCCGTGCCGGCCTGGAAGACCATTTTATGGGCAAGCTTTCCGGGATTTCGATGGGCGTGGATTGTTGTTATACCAACCATGCTGATTCAAACCAAAGCTCGAATGAAGCCCTGGCGATTTTACTGGCCACGGCCGGTTGTAACTTCATTATGGGGATGTCGATGGGTGACGACATTATGCTGAATTATCAAACCACAGCCTTTCATGATACCGCCACGATTCGTCAGTTGCTGAATCTGCGTCCGGCTCCGGAATTTGAAGCCTGGATGGAAAAAATGGGCCTGATGGAAAATGGTATTTTGACTCCGCGTGCCGGTGACTCATCAATCTTCTTTTAATTTAAGGACATAAAACATGGACAAGATGCAAATTGATGAGATCGTGCGGGCCGTGATGCTGAAGCTGACCGAACCTGCGGCGACCCCAGCGGCCCCTGTGGCTGATGCCCCTGCCGTATGTGCCGCTGATGAAGGCAGCCTGCCGGATTTGGGTGGCGAAGAATTCCGTACCTATATGGGCGTGGAAAACGCGCACCGGCCGGAAGTTTTACAAGAATTCCGTAATAACACGGCTGCCCGGGTCAATACCGGCCGGGCGGGACCGCGTCCGCGCACCACCGCCTTATTACGCTTTTTAGCGGATCACTCCCGCTCTAAAGACACCGTGCTGAAAGAGCTACCGCCGGAATGGGTTGCTAAGAAAAATCTGCTGGAGCTGCAAAGCGAAATTACCAGCAAAGATGAGTATCTGACTCGTCCGGATCTGGGTCGCCGTCTGTGTGCCGAATCGGTGGAATTGCTGAAAACCCGCTGTAAACAGCAGCCGGATGTACAGGTGGTGATTTCAGATGGTCTGTCGACTGACGCCATTACCGCCAATCTGGATGAAATCTTGCCGCCACTCTTAAAAGGGCTGGAAAGCGCCGGCCTGAATGTGGGCACACCGTTTTTTGTCCGCTATGGCCGGGTTAAGGTTGAAGACCAGATTGGTGAAACCCTGGGTGCCAAAGTGGTGATTCTGTTGGTGGGTGAGCGCCCTGGCCTTGGCCAGTCTGAAAGTATGTCCTGCTACATGGTTTACAGCCCGACCTCTTTCACGGTGGAAGCAGACCGGACCTGCTTCTCGAATATTCACCGCGGTGGTACGCCACCGGTAGAGGCTGCAGCGGTCATTGTTGATCTGGCCAAGCAGATGCTGGCGAAAAAAGCCTCCGGTATGTCCCTCAACCGTTCCGCATAAGGAAATATCATGGCAATGCTTGATCTTATTAAACCCAGCGTCAAGGCGATGCGTCTGATTGCCTCGGTTCAGAGCGATTTTAAGAAAACCTTAAAGCTGCCTGACCATATCAATTGTCTTGGTCTTTTGACTGCGGATTCTGACGATGTGGCCTATATCGCCGCCGATGAAGCGACCAAACAGGCACAGGTTGAAGTGGTGTTTGGCCGCTCGCTCTATGCCGGTGCGGCGCACAGCTCGTCTCCGACCGCGGGTGAAGTGCTGATTATGCTGGGCGGCGCATCGCCGGCCGAAGTTCGCGCCGGTCTGGATTCTATGATGGCGACGATTGAGTCCGGTCCGGCCTTTCGCTGGGCCAATGATGAAGAAAATATCGCCTTTCTGGCCCATGTGGTTTCGCGTTCCGGCTCTTATTTATCGGCGCAGACCGGCATCCGCCTGGGTGACCCGCTGGCTTATCTGATTGCGCCTCCGCTGGAAGCCACTTATGGCATTGATGCCGCTCTGAAAGCGGCCGATGTTGAGCTGGTCAGCTATGTGGCTCCGCCATCAGAAACCAACTATTCCGGTGCATTCTTAACCGGCAGCCAGGCCGCTTGTGATGCTGCATGCCAGGCCTTTACTCAGGCGGTGCTGGAAGTGGCCCGCCAGCCGCTGGGCCGGATTTAACAGGAGAAAGTGATGATTAACGCCTTGGGTTTAATTGAAGTCCGCGGGTTTGTAACCGCTATTGAGGCGGCCGACGCCATGCTTAAATCGGCGAATGTACGGTTGATGCGTCAATACGAGACCAGCCCGGGTTTGATCTCACTGGTGGTCGAGGGCGATATTGCCTCTTGCCGTGCGGCGGTGGATGCCGGTGTTGCTGCAGCTGCAAGACTGGGTGAAATTGTCAGCCGGCAAGAGATTGGCCGCCCTGATCCGGATATTGAGCAGATGGTGCTGACTATGCTGGCACCACAGCCCAAGCCTGCAGTAAAGGTGGTGCCTGCGCCTGAAGTTGTGGCTCCGGTGGAAAAAGCACCTGAAGTCGTGGCTTCGGTGGAACAGACGCCTGAAGTGCCGGTTACGACTGAGTTGGAAGAGCCCGTCACCGTGAGCTCTGAACCTGAAGCACTCGTTGCAGAAACCGCTGCCGGGTTTGATCAGGCGGTGGTGCTGGCTGCGGTGGCCGCTTCTGCCAACGGGCTGACGCTGGCGGAATTAGTCGCCGCATTGCCAGGCGCGCAGATTACCCGCCGGGCGCTGGAAAATCTGTGTAAGACCAAATATCTGGCCAAACGGCTGGGTCGCTACTGTAAGCCATAAATGTTGTAGCCAGCCGGCATAAAACCCAGGTTTTATGCCGGTTTTTGCACGCCGGACAGGCCGGGTCGCCATTGTCCGTA
>JBOFGM010000231.1:0-2688 GCA_051649105.1 Iodobacter sp.
ATTTCATCCAGGCTCATTTCACGCGACAGAATCACGCGCTCCAGCCCCATGGATTTCCAGAAATTCACCCCGGCATAGTTCACGGTATTGGCCTGAACCGAAAGGTGGATCACCTGCTCCGGCCATTTTTCCCGCACCATCATAATCAGGCCCGGATCAGCCATAATCAGCGCATCCGGCTTCATGGCAATCACAGGCTCCATATCGGCCAGATAGGTTTTTACCTTGGCGTTATGCGGCAGAATATTGCTGGCCACAAAGAATTTTTTGCCCCGCTGATGCGCCTCAATAATCCCCTGCCCAATTTGCTCAAGCTTAAATTCATTATTACGCGCACGCAGGCTGTAGCGCGGCTGGCCGGCATACACCGCATCAGCGCCAAAATCATAAGCAGCGCGCATTTTTTCCAAAGTACCGGCGGGGAGAAGAAGTTCAGGGGCTTTCATGGCGATCCGTTCTTAAGCGTCTGTTTACGAATAAAATCGTAATACAGTATGTAAAAAAACGCGATTATAGCACGGTCTTTTTGCCTATTTTTTAATCAGCGCAAAAAAAACCTGCCAGAGCAAGGACTTGGCTCACTTGTCCACAGGGCGTGCACAGGCTTGTCCGCCCGGGGCGGGGATAAAGCTGAGTCATAATAAAACCGGGCCGGGGAAAACCCGGAAATAAGCGGTAAATACACCGAAATCATCCGGCCACATCAGCGCAGAGGCGGATATAAACGCTTGCGTTCAAACACACCCGCCAGCTTCTTCCAAAACCCGTGCATTAAATCCCTGCAGGCGAGGCTAAGGCCGGCCGGCGGTGCATCCATGATCAAGAACTCTGCCCCGTCGCCAGTGAGGCAAACCCAGCCCGCTTCCTCAATGAATTCAAATTCGCCTTCTGGCAATACCCGGGTCTGCTGCAATAAATACTCCCCCATATAATGCGGCGTGTATTGAATATGCAGCCTCCCCCCCTGTACCAAAATCTGTGTGCCAGCCCTTAAATAGCCTCGCAGCACCTGCCCTTTATGTAAAACCCGCTGCTTTTTCATTGCCTCACCCCGCCGTTTGAATGAAACCATCTTAAAGAGCGGCGGGCGGCAAAAACAGAGACAGGGGAATTGAATCTGCTACGATGCAGAACGCTAAAAAAGCGGCTGTTATGCTGTGTTTTTTAAGCATCTATATCTGTAGCCAGCGATGTAAATCAAGGATCATGGGCCATGGATTATCTATATCAGCGCTGGGCAGCGCATTACTTAGCCGCCATCGTGGCAGGCTCACTGAAAGCCGGTGAGCGTATGCCTTCATTACGGGAACTGATGCGCCTGCATGGCATCAGCCTGTCTACGGCCTTGCAACTTTGCCGCCAGCTGGAAACGGAAGGCTATCTGGAAGCCCGCCCCCGTTCCGGCTATTTTGTGCGTGCCCGCCTCAGGATTAAACCGGTGGAAGAGCTGCGCTTTGCCGTCGACCCGGCGCAATATGTGGGAATTCATGCCCGTGTATCGGATTTTATCGCCCGGGGCAGGCAGCAGCCGGTGAGCAGTAATTTTTCTATCGCCCGCTGCGCGCCGGAGCTCTACCCCGCCGAAGCCCTTAAAAATGCCGCCATCCGGGCCCTGCGCCACCAGCCCCAGCTTCTGGTCAGCGCGGTACCCAATAAAGGCCATGCCGCCTTCAGATCGGTGCTGGCCAAACGCGCCATGCGTAGCGGCATACTGATCAGTGCCGAAGACGTGCTGGTCACCCATGGTTGTATTGAAGCTCTGAATCTGGCCTTGCGCGCCGTTGCGGAGCCCGGGGACACCATTGCCGTGGAATCCCCCACCTTCTATGGCCTGCTGCAAATTTTAGAAACCCTGGGCCTGCGCGCCATTGAAATCCCCACCAGCCCGCAAACCGGTATTTCGGTAGAGGCGCTGGAGCTGGCCTGCCAGACCTATCCGCAGATTAAAGCCGTGGTAGTGGTGCCCCATTTGCAAAATCCGCTGGGCAGCATCATGCCTGAAGCCCATAAAGACCGGCTGGCCGCGCTATGTGAAGCCGAAGGGATCGCCTTGATTGAGGACGATACCTATAGCGAGCTGATCAATGAGGATCTGCCTTTGCGCGCCATTAAAGCGCGGGATCAGACCGGCAATGTGATTTACTGCGCCTCGCTGCATAAAATTCTGGCACCAGGCATGCGTCTTGGCTGGATGAGCGGCGGGCGCTGGCAGGCGCGGATTGAAATGCTGAAATATGCCCAGACCCGGGATAACGAGGCCTGGTCGCAAATGGCTGCCGCCGAATATATGGGCTCCAGCGCTTATGATCGCCATCTGCACCGCCTGCGCCATACGCTGAAACACCAGCGCGAACGGACCGCCGAAGCCATTGCCCGCTACTTCCCGGCGGGAACCCGGCTGAATGTACCGGCTGGCGGGCTGGCGTTATGGGTGGAGCTGCCCGGGCAATTGTCTTCGCAGCGGGTCTTTGATGCGGCTTTAAAACAAGGCATCTTAATTGCGCCGGGGCTGATGTTTTCTAACTCCAATCGCTTTGAACACTCTATCCGGATCAATTGTGGCTGGCCGTTCAGCCCGGACATTGAGCGGGCAGTACAACAGATAGGGCAGATTATTAAAGACATGCTGCCTGTTTTGCAAAGCTGACAAAACTTAAAGCCCTGGCGCTGCCGGATGGCCGATTCAAC
>JBOFGM010000232.1:0-7276 GCA_051649105.1 Iodobacter sp.
AATATTTGAAATTAAATAAAAAAAAGGCACCTGCGGGTGCCTTTTTTTTAAATCAAAAGTTACAACTGGTCTTTAATACTGCCTCCCCGCACCCAGCTTCCCAGCAGGGTGTAACAAACCGCCAGCAAGGTCGGCCCCAGAAAGACTCCGATCAAACCAAACGCAAGGGCTCCGCCCAGCACGCCAAATAAAATCAAAATAAAAGGTAAATCGCTTTCTTTACCAATAAAGAGCGGTTTCACCACATTATCTGCCGTTCCCACCACCACCAGCATCCAGATCGCCAAAAAGACAGCCCAGCCCGAATGCCCCTGATGGTAAAGCCAGGCAGCGGCCGGCAAACCAATCAGCCCGGGGCCTCCCGGCAGTAAAGATAAAAAGCAGCTGGCAAAACCCAGTGTCAGGGAATTGGGAACACCAGAAATTAAAAAACCAAACCAGGCCAGGATACCCTGCACGAGAGCCGTGCCCAGAAAACCATGCACCACGCCTCTGACCGTTCCGGCAGCCACACCCAGTAAAGCTTCCCCCTTATCCCCGGCGATTCGCTGCATCACGCCTTTTAACCAGGCTGAGGCACTTTCGCCGTGCAAATAAAAGAAAAAAGCCACCAGTAAGCTGAGTGCCAGCAATAAGAACCCACCGCCCACCACACCACCAAAGCGAAGCAGACCAGCGGCAACCGGGCCACTCAGGCTGCGAATCCGCTCCAGCAGTTGCGGATCGCCCTGCCCCAGCTTCAGCCAGCTGTTATTAATCCATTCGCCCAAATAGGGAAAGCTGCTGACCCAATCTGGTAAAACCGGCCAGCCGGCTTCAAATTGCAGCTTCACTGTTTTAATTAAAACGGCTGTCTGGCTGGCAAATTCAAAGCCAGCCATAACCAGAGGTAAAACAAGGAAGGTCAGTAAGGCGCCGATCAGCAGCAGGGCCGCAGCAAAACGACGCCCCCGGCATAATCGCACCAGCCACTGGTAAGGCCTCCAGGTACTGTAAACCAGAATAGCGGCCCAAATGACCGAGGCAATAAATGGCGCCATAATCATTAAGCCCAGCCAAATAAGCGCCCCGATAGCAAGGAGGGCGGCCAGCGGCTCAATCAAATCAGAACTTCGTATACGCATCACGACTCGCAAGTAAATCGCCCGGATGGGCGCTGACAGCATAGCCGATTAATAGCTTGATACATATTAATTCAGAGTAAAAACGGCAATATTAATCATGGTATAAATGAGAAAATCGCTTGGATTGAGCAATTAAACGGGAAACAATCACCGCAACCTGATGACGGCCATCCAGCGAGCTTATTTTTTCATCACATTCTTCAAGCGCAGCATGAATTTCACAGGCCAAATGAAACAGCAAGGTCTTTTCTTTCAAAGGGGCCATTGGCAGATAGTAGTTAATTTCATCGACAATATGATCGGCTAATTCATACGAATATTGTGCCGGCGAGGTCAAAATACGCTCATATAAACGCACGCCGATCACACCAAGCGCAAGCAATTGGGTGGGCATGATTCAACTCCTTTGAAATAAGCATTAGTCCACTTTAGCCTTATATAAACTTAATAACCGACCTCCCGTCGGATGGCGGTCTATATATGCCAAGGACATTGGATTTAATCCTTTTCCAGAGGAAAACCACTGTTATCCGTCATTTTTCTTTTACAAACAGACAAATGGTATTAGTCAAAAATAATATTGGCATTTATAAGAAATTGATCAACTAATTAATTAGCACAGCATAATTAAGCAGCAAAACCGTACTAAACCGGTAATTAATGAGGGTTACACTGTAGCGACCCGGACTTTGTTCTCCAATAGACTAGTAACCGTGCAGTGCACCATTTTTGGAGAAAAAATTAATGTGCGGAATTGTAGGTGCGATATCAGATCGTAATGTAGTACCCATGCTTCTGGCGGGCTTATCCCGTCTTGAATATCGCGGCTACGATTCAAGTGGTTTTGCCTTAGTCAGCCCCGGAAAAATTGAACGGATCCGGGTTGCCGGCCGCGTTGCCCATCTGGCAGAACGGGCAGGTGTGACCAGCGGCACGGCAGGTATTGCTCATACCCGCTGGGCCACACATGGCATTCCATCCGAAGCCAATGCCCATCCGCATCTGGGCGGCGACTCCATTATGGTGGTGCACAATGGCATTATTGAAAATCACACCGAACTAAAAAACAGATTAATTAAAGACGGCTATCTGTTTACCTCTGAAACAGATACCGAAGTGATTGCCCATCTGATCCACCAGGAATCGCTGACGCAACCTGATCTGCTGAAAGCAGTTCAAACCGCCGTGGCTCAGCTGACCGGCGCTTTTGGTCTGGGTGTGGCCAGCAAACATGACCCTGATCACTTGATTTGTGCCCGCAAAGGCAGCCCACTGGTATTAGGCTTAGGCTTTGGTGAGCAATTCTTTGCATCAGATATTGCCGCTTTACTGCCGGTAACCCAGCGGATTATCTATCTGGAAGAAGGCGATATTGCTGAAGTCAGCCGCCAGGAGATCAAAATTTTTGATCTGAATGGTAATGCCGTTCATCGGCCCGCGCGCACTATTGATGCAGCAGTGGATTCGGCCGACCTTGGCCAATACCGCCACTATATGCAAAAAGAAATTTTTGAGCAGCCAGATGCTCTGAGTAATACCTTAGAACCCGTCATCAACCAGGGTTTCAGCCCGGAACTGTTTGGCCCGGCGGCAAGAGAAATCTTTTTAAATGCGCCTGCGGTAAGGATTGTCGCCTGCGGTTCCAGCTATCACGCCGGCCTTGTGGCCCGCTACTGGATTGAAGAATTTACCGGTCTGCCTGTCAGCGTGGATATTGCCAGCGAATACCGCTATCGCATTAACCGCGAGCCAGACAACACCCTGATTGTGGCCATCAGCCAGTCAGGTGAAACGGCCGATTTGCTGGCCGCGATGCGCTCAGCCCGCGAACGCGGACAAGTTAAAATTCTGGCACTGTGTAATGTGCCGCATTCCACGCTGGTACGCGAAGCCGATCTGGTGGCACTGACTCATGCCGGTATGGAAATTGGCGTGGCTTCCACCAAAGCCTTTACCACCCAACTGGCCATGTTGTATGTACTGGCAGGCACGCTGGCACAAACACGGGAAAGCCTGCCTGCGGCAGAGCTGGCCAGTCTGTCACAGTGGCTGATCCAGCTGCCGGCGCAGATTCTGGAGCTGTTATCCCTGGATGCCGTTATGGATGAATGGGCGCAAGAGCTGTCCCACGACCATAATGCGCTGTACTTAGGCCGCCATACGCTGTTCCCGATTGCTCTGGAAGGCGCACTGAAACTGAAAGAAATCGCCTATATCCATGCCGAAGGATATGCTGCTGGCGAGCTGAAACATGGCCCGCTGGCACTGGTCGATGAACATATGCCAGTGATCGTCTGCGTCAGTAACGACCGTCTGTTTGATAAATTACTGTCTAATTTACGGGAAGTAGAAGCCCGTGGCGGACGCATTTATCTGATTGCCGAACCGGGTTGTGAAATTGCCGAAGAATTTGCCCACCGCAGCATTATTCTGCCTAAGCTGACCGGCCCGCTGGCATCGATTGCCTTTACGATTCCATTGCAACTGCTCTCTTATCACACCGCCTGCCGTAAAGGCACCGATGTGGATAAACCCCGTAATCTGGCCAAATCAGTGACGGTTGAATAAAACACCCGTTGATACAGCGGCGTATAAAAGCCTCGTTATCCAAGGATATTGTCCTTGGAAACGAGGCTTTTTTCATGGCAAGACTGATTTTGTCAGAAGCCTGACAGCACAATCTTACCTCGCGACTGGCCACTTTCCAGCAGCAAATGGGCCCACTGCAGATTCTCTGCATTGATTTGTCCCATATTCTCATTCACGGTACTGCGCAACACGCCGGCATCGACCAGTGCGGCTACTTGATTGAGTAAATGATGCTGCTCAATCATATCGTCCGTCTGATATAAAGCCCGCGTAAACATCAGCTCCCAGTGTAATGACACGCTTTTTCTCTTGAGCTTGCTGATATCAATCAGCGAGGGATCATCAATTAAGCCAAACTGGCCCTGCGGAGCAATCACCTCCACAATTTGCGCAAAATGCTGATCGCTCTGGTTCAGGCAAACCACATGGCTGACCTGAGAAAACCCAGCTGCCTGCAGCCCTTCGCTAAGCGGCTTACTGTGATCAATCACATGATGCGCCCCCAGCTCTTTAACCCATAACTGCGTTTCCGGCCGGGATGCCGTGGCAATAATCGTCAGCCCGGTCAGTTGCCTGGCCAGCTGGATCATCACCGACCCCACGCCTCCCGCGGCACCAATAATCAGTAACTGCTGCCCCAGGTTCTGCCCGCCACGGGTAATTTTCAAGCGATCGAACAGCATTTCCCAGGCCGTGATCGCGGTCAGCGGTAAAGCGGCCGCGGCGGTAAAATCCAGCGATTCAGGCATTTTTCCGACAATCCGCTCATCCACCAGCTGCAGCTCTGCATTACTGCCGCTGCGGCTGATGTCCCCCGCATACCAGACACGATCACCCGGCCGGAACAAGGTCACATCAGGGCCAACGGCCTGCACCACCCCTGCCGCATCCCACCCCGCCACCTTCCATTGCCCCTCAGGCGGGTTCACACCGGCACGGATTTTGTAATCCACCGGATTCACCGAAATGGCTTTTACCCTGACTAAAATATCCCGCCCGGCAGCCACCGGCTCTGGCAGGGTAATATCTTGTAAAACAGCCGCAGCACCTGCGGTTTGATAAGCAACAGCTTGCATAATAAATCCTCAGTAGTCAGATTCCCGCCCGGCTCTGTTCATCCGCCTGGCACGCTTTAAATTATGATAAAAACAGTGGTCTATGCCGCTGCCGGATAATCGGTATAACCCCGGGCATCCCCGCCAAATAAGGTGCTGCCGTCAAAATGGGCCAGCGTCAGGCCTTGTGCGACGCGGCGTGGGAAATCAGGGTTTGCAATAAAGGGGCGGCCAAACGCCACCAGATCAGCCAGCCCGCTATGCAAAATGGCATTGGCTTTAACCGGGTCATAACCACCGGCCACCATAATCAGGCCAGTAAAGACGTCCTTCAGCTGATGGCGGAAAAACTCCGGCACCTGAGGTGCATCATCCCAATCCGCTTCAGATAAATGTAAGTAACGGATACCCACCGCATTCAGCCGCTGCGCCGCCTGTAAAATAGCCGGGATAATTTCCGGGCAGCTCATGCCACGTGCGGTGATATAAGGAGCCAGTCTGACCCCCACATGCTGCGCTCCGATCGCCCCGGCAATCGCCCCGGTCACCTCAATCAAAAAACGAATCCGGTTTTCGATACAGCCGCCATAGCTGTCCTGCCGAATATTCGAGGTGGAGCGTAAAAACTGGTCAATTAAATAGCCATTGGCCCCATGAATCTCTACCCCGTCAAAACCCGCGACCATGGCATTAATCGCTCCCTGACGAAAATCTAGAATAATCTGCTGAATCTCTGGCACCTCCAGAGCCCGTGGCACCGGACAATCCAGCATTTCTCCTTTTCCATCTGCGCCAGCAACCCAGACCTGCGCCTGTGGCGATAAGGCCGACGGGGCCACGGGTGCATCACCATTGTGGAAACTTTCATGCGACATTCTTCCCACATGCCACAATTGCAGATAAATTTTCCCGCCAGCCGCATGCACGGCATTAGTCACCAGACGCCAGCCTGCAATCTGCTCCTCACTATAAATTCCCGGGGTAAAGCTATAGCCCTGCCCCTGTGGCGAGATTTGTGTCGCCTCGGTAATCATCAGCCCGGCCGAAGCGCGCTGAGCGTAATACCCGGCCATCAATGCATTAGGAATATTGCCCGGCTGGGTTGTCCGGCAACGGGTCATGGGTGCCATCACCATCCGGTTTTTCAAATCAAGACCATTCAAGGCCAGAGGCTGAAGGGATAACATTGGGTTACTCCATTGAATCGGTTTATGCATAAAATTTATATTGCTGCCGATGGGGTTGCCATTTGTAATACCACACAGCATTGCAGCCATTATTAGCCATGAAAATATTTTGATAAACAGGCTATCTTGATAAAGATTTTCAATATAAATTTGAAAATAAACCCCTGGTGCCTATCCAATGAAAATACTGCGTGAACTGGAAATCTTTATTCGAACGGCTGAAACAGGCAGCCTGTCAGAAGCCGCGCGCCAGCTGGATTTAACCCCCGCAGCCGCCAGCGCCGCAGTCAAACATCTGGAAGCCGGCCTTGGCGCGGCATTGTTTATCCGCTCCACACGCAGCCTGCGCCTGACTCATGCCGGAGAAGTCTTTTTGCAGCACTGCCTGCCCGGGGTGCAAATGATCACCGATGGCTACCATGCGGTTCTGAGCGGAGGCACGGTATTAAGAGGGATGCTGCAAATCTCTCTGCCATCCGATTTAGGCCGCAACAGCGTTTTGCCATGGCTGGATGAATTTCAAGCCTGCTACCCCGAAGTTAAATTGCGGCTGGATATCTCTGACCGGCTGGCGGATCTTTTTAGTGTGCCCGTTGACCTGGCATTGCGTTATGGCGCGCTGCCCGATTCCAATATGGTGGCTCTGCCTGTGGCTCCTGATAACCATCGGGTGCTCTGCGCTTCTCCTGCTTATCTGGCAGAGCATGGAATACCCACGCATATCGATCAGCTGCCGCAACACAACTGCCTGTGTTTCATGCTGGGGGATTATGTCTACGATCGCTGGCGCTTTACGCAAAACGGTCAGGAGACCTCGGTCGTGGTCAGTGGCAATCGTATTTCGGTCGATGGCGATGCCGTGCGCCGCTGGGCGGTTGCAGGCCATGGCATTGCCTATAAATCATTACTCGATATTGCGGATGATTTACAGACCGGCCGCCTGGTCAGGCTATGCAGCGATTGGACCGCAGATGCAGCGCCGCTTAATCTGCTTTGTGCCAGCCGCCGGCAAATCAGCCCGCTGGTGCAGGCACTGCAACAGTTTCTCAGTAATAAATGCAGCGCGCTGCTCCGCTCCGTCATGCCTTAGCCGGACCGGGATCAATCAGCAGTTGCCGCATCGGCACTGAGTGCAGCAACAATCGCCCAAAAGGCCTCCACCTGCGGGCCAGCCCCTCCTGGAGGCCTGACTAAACCGATCATCCAGCAGGCTGCAGGGTCATTTAAAGCAAGCGTGCGCACAGCGGGGTGCTCTATGACCGTTGAGGATGGTACGATCGCCCAGGCCACACCGGCGGCGGCCAGCGCTACTGCTGCTGCA
>JBOFGM010000233.1:0-1795 GCA_051649105.1 Iodobacter sp.
ATTACCATAGCCTTTTGATCAAAGTTCGTCAGCGATACTCTGCTGCCGACTTGGCGCTGACTATTCAATACCGATTTGATAGATTCTATTTATTGCAGGTCATGACTAAATAGCTATTCCCGAATGCTGTTATTGGGAGGGCAGCACAAAAAATAAGCCCCTGTATGAATAACGAAACTAAACGGGTCAGCGCTTCCTTTTTAAAATTTAACCTTCATTTTATTGCCGCCATTGCTGCAGCATGCCGCTGCCGTTCAACATTCATACGTAAACTATTGTCCCGTAATGCTTCACCATAACTTTTGGCATCTATTTGACCTTCTTGATAGCGCTTTTTAGCATTACTATTTTGTTGATTTATGCTCTGCATATTATTCTCGTGCTGCTGATCCTCAAGCTCCCTTCGACGCATGGCTTCTTTGTTAACAGGCTCTTGTGGCGGAGCAGACAGAGCAGCCACGCCAAAAACATGCCGCCATCGCAGATAACCATAAAGCCTGATCGGCTCTTGCCCCCCACTTCTCACCATGTATGTTTTATTGGTTTTTAATTTTTCGATTCGCTCAATATTCTTTTTGTAAGTTTTATGATCAACCGACTTCATTTGCTCATCGCTCAAACGATAGGGTGCGCGCACCCTTTCTTGTTCAGCCTCAATACATTTAATCATTACTCTTCGTGACTTTTCCATGCCGCCTTCATTAAACCAAGCCTGATCATCATCGCTGAAATTACCAGGTTTAAACCATGCCCTGGAGTCATGAACCAGTGTTTCAAATAGCACCTTACTTGCTGGTAACACCTCCTCCTGCTTATACCATTCATCAGAAACTCCTCCATTCCAGTCGGCTACTTTTGCGGGCCAAATTGAGAGTTCAGAAATAAGGGCAGTGTGGTTGTTCAGCATATTTAATTCTTGCTGCAAAGCCAGATCGGTTGTTTGTAAATCATGACGGTCCTGCGCTTTCTTCGGCGCACTATCCAGCGAAGCAGATATACCGGGCAGCAAATGAACCTTGCCCAGCATGCTTTTCCGCCAGCGTAAAAAAAGGCCATAGTGACGGTGAATAATCTGCAGCAATGGCTCTGCTGCCTGTGTTTCTGTTAACCACATTACGCCTGATGGCTTGCCGCTGCCAAAGCGCGTGGACGCAATATAATCGTTGAAGGCTTTGACCGTGACCGGGTCAATTTTGAAGTTTTTTGCCCGGATATCACGCATTTCAGATGAGCTAAGCAATGGCACACTTGCAATCAAGGCTTCACGATACATTTGCGCCAAAGGAATTTGTGAAAGCTTTTTTGCATCACCCTCTGCACCTGCACCAACAGAGCGCCCCTGATCATTTGGTGGGTAGCCACCACCTACATCCGAATGCACGCCGGGGTAAACCACCTCTTTACGCTGGGCACCACTGCCAATCGAATCAAGAGGGAACGAGCCACGCACTTCATGTGCTGATACCAGATGCACGCAACGCTTTACCGCAGAGCTGACCTGCAAATTTTCTTCACTGGCCCAGGCATAGTGGCCTTCAACACCACCAATAGGTACAGAGTTGGCCAGGCCAACCGAAGCAACCGTGTCAAAAAGACCTAAAAAATCGATTTTCAGAGGAATGCCAGCAATGCCATCGCTGTAATATTTTTGCAGCCAGCTGCAAAAAACCCGGGCCTCGGCCGCACCGCGTGAAAAACCAAACACCGAAATGCGAACGGAGCGAATAGTGGGTGAACCACGGACAATAGGTGCAATGGCCTTCTTCAGTATTCGCGTCCTTTCTTGTAAAACAGC
>JBOFGM010000234.1:0-3286 GCA_051649105.1 Iodobacter sp.
CATGACATCTCCTTATGGATGTTAAGCCTGCCGCGTGCGACTACGGTCAGGCAAGGTTGTAAGAGGGGCGGATCATACCGGACAATCCGCTTTACCTCAAGAAATATAATGGGCGGACAGCTTAACGCTCAATTTCGCCGATCTTGCCGGTGACCCCGGCCCAGGTTTCATGGTCGGGCAGCGGGTCTTTTTTAACCACAATCACCGGCCAGATTTTAGACATTTCGGCATTGAGCTCAATGTAATCCTGCATATCTGCCGGCACATCATCTTCAGCATAAATGGCCTCAACCGGACATTCGGCAACGCAGAGGGTGCAATCGATACACTCATCCGGATCGATCACTAAAAAATTAGGGCCTTCACGGAAGCAATCCACCGGGCATACATCAACGCAGTCTGTGTACTTACACTTGACACAGGCGTCGGTCACTACGTACGTCATGATTAAATCCTTTGTCTATGGTGGTCCTTGCCCATAATCCGGGCGCAGAGGATGGATTTTAGCAGAGCCGGGTGCCCTGCAAGCAATGTCATGGTTATTAATAAAGAATATTCTGTACTAAGATGCCGCCAGCTTCTTGCGCGCCGGCTAAATTTAAACGCCCGCCGGGGTGAAGTCTGGTTGTGGCTTTAAATCCAATACGGATTGATGGTTTTGTGGTCATATGCCGGCAATGCATTAGGCATAAGGTCGGATAGGCAGGTAATTGCCGATTGTATTTTTTCTTCTATACCGCTTATGCCATATATAATGCCCAAGGCGGCATACTGCGCATATCCGGCTGAAATGATTGGTTAATTCAATCTCTTAAAGAGATCATTCAGGTGCGTTGCAATCGGCAGGACACTCTTTTTTACAGAGGCCGGCCGTCGCTGAAAAATAAAGCGGGCGGCCTGATTAATTGAATGGGATCAATTTTTATCTGTTTTTTTCAAAAAAATAGTTTTTAACACGCATACTGTATACAAATGATCTGTGTGACTTGCGCCATACTTGACGCAAATGTTATGTTCTTTGAGTAAATAAAGCGCCAAGATTGAATACTTGGTTAAAAATATGAAGCGAAGTGTTGGGGGATTTGTGCCGATCAAACCGAAACTCAAGGCCTGTGTCCTTGCTCTGATGTTGGCTGTTCCGCTTTCTGCCGGAGCGGTCGGGCTGGGCAGGTTAAATGTATTGTCCGGGCTGGGTCAGCCATTTCGTGCCGAAATTGATTTGGTTTCTGTGCAGCCAGGCGAAGCGGAAACGCTGGTGGCCCGGCTCGCGCCGGCTGAAGCCTTTGCTCAGGCTCAGGTGCCTTATCCGCCTGCGGCGATGGGGTTGCGGCTGACGATTGAAAAGCGGGCAAATGGCCAGTCTTTTGTATCGGTTTCTTCTGCGCAATCGGTTTCTGAGCCCTTTCTGGATTTATTGATCAATCTTAAATGGGCGGACGGACAGATTCAGCGCGAATATACGGCGCTGATCGATCCTGTGGGGTATACGCCCTCTGCGGCAGGAACAAATAATGCGCGCTCCGGCGAGCAATTTGCGCCCTCCGCCTTGCCAGGAACGCGGCGCAAGGGAGTGATTAAAGCACCCGCCCGCGTGGCTCCGGCTAAAGCGGCCGCAGCGGCTGAGCAGCCTGCTGCAGACAATCAGTCTGCAGATAATAAATATAAAGTGAAAGCCGGCGACACGCTTTCGGCCGTTGCCCGCCAGAATATGGAAGAAGGGGTTTCGCTGGAGCAGATGCTGGTTGGCTTGTACCGGCAAAATCCAGGTGCATTTGACGGCAATATGAACCGCTTGCGCCGCGGCCGGATTTTAAATATTCCGGCGAAAGAAGCCTTGCAGGCTATTGCGCCCAAAGAAGCCGGGCAGGAAGTGCGGCTGCAGTCTAAAGACTGGCAGGCTTATCGCAGCAAATTGGCCGAGTCGGTACAAAAGCGTCAGCCTGTTGCAGGCAATGAATCGGCCAATACCGGCAAAATCAGCCCGAAAGTGGAAGAAAAGCTTGCGCCGGGAGGGGCTAAGCAGGATGTGCTGAAGCTCTCCAAGGGGGACGCGCCAGGTAAAGCCAAGGGCGATTCAGCGGCTCAGGATAAGTTACGTGCTCTGGAAGAAGAAGTCGCGGCGCGGCAAAAAGGGCTGGATGAATCTAACCAGCGCGTGGCCGAGCTGCAGAAAAATCTGCACGATATGGAAAAACTGCTGGCACTGAAGAGCCGTGCCGGCACCGAGCTGCAACAAGCCAGCCAGGCGGCCACCCCTGTGCCAACCGAGGCACCCGCTGCACCCGCTGCACCGGTCGTCGCGGCCAGCGCCGCAGCGAGTGCTCCGGCCGAAGCCCTGGCCCCGGTAGAAGCCAGTGAAGTGGCAGCTCCTAAGAAAAAAATCCGTCGTCCTGTGCCTGTTGTGGCTCCCGTGCCTGAGCCGAGTCTTCTGGATGTGGTATTGGATAACAGCCTGCCGATTGGCGGGGGTTTAGCCGCTATTTTATTGGGGGGCGCCGGGATTTGGTGGTCGCGCCGCCGTAAGCAGGGCAGCGCCTTTGCCGACAGCGTACTGACGGGTGGAGATTTAAAATCCAATACACTGCTGGGTAATACCGGTGGTGCCATTATCAGTACCCAGCCGACAGAAAACTCATTCCTTACTGATTTCAGCCGTCAGGGACTGGGCACCATTGATACCGATGAAGTCGATCCGATCGCCGAAGCTGAAGTGTATATGGCGTACGACCGGAATGAGCAGGCAGAAGAAATTCTGCGTGATGCGCTGGCTAAAGACCCTTCCCGTCATGAAATTCGCCTGAAACTGCTTGAAATATTCAGCGCCAAGAAAGATAAAACCTCTTTCGAAGAAATTGCTGCCGATTTGTTTGCGCTGACCGCCGGTAAAGGGGCGCAGTGGGAGCAGGCAGCCTATCAGGGGCGTGCGATTGACCCTGAAAATCCGCTTTATCGTGAGCAGGAGCAGTCTGCTGCCGCACCCGCACCCGCACCCGCACCCGCCGCCGTGCCTGCAGCAGCAGCTGCTGCAACGGCCTCAGCGTTTGATGTGTTTGATTTAGAAATCGATGAACCCGCTCCCAAAGATGCGGATACGATGCTCGATTTTGCCGATACCAATGCGCCTGATTTGTCCGGTGCGGTGTCAGACAGTCCGGGGGATCTGGATTTCTCATTAGATTTTGACAGTGCTGAACCGCAAACCTCACCGGAGCTGATTGATTTTAATGCACCGGCAGAACCGGAAGCCTTGCCAGAGGCGTATCAGAAACCACTGGCAGATTTCGAT
>JBOFGM010000235.1:0-1778 GCA_051649105.1 Iodobacter sp.
AAGATTTAATTGGTAAATACATCGAGTTTTTTGAGAAAGACAAACACCTATGGGCATCCAAGCGCAGCGTGCTTAATGTTTTATCCCGTTCCCCGTTGGCAGACGTAGCTATTTTGGAATTAACGGCGGATAAGATTATTGAATATGTCCGCCATCGCCGCTCATTTGGCGTAAAGCCGCAATCTATTCAGTAAGATATTATTTATTTGGGCTGCGTATTAAAAGAAGCCAAATTATTTGCCCAATTGGATGTGGATATTGCTCAGTATTCATTGGCTAATGAATACTTAAAAGAAAAGGGCATGATTAGTGGCTCTGTGGAGCGTGAGCGGAGATTGCAAGAATCTGAGCTGGGCTTTGGTGCCGGCTGGCTGGTGAATGGCTGGCGGCACGATGCGCTGGAATTGGTCGCGCAAAAGGCCGCCAACAGCGCGGCCATTCAAACGCAGGAAAAAAGCACCGCCATCGCCTCGGCCGTAGAAGGGCGGCTGGCGGCACTCAAAATCACAGAACGTATTATCGACCGGGGAGTGATCCGTGAAATCAAAACCAACAGCACTGTTTATAGCCGTGAGTGCCTGCCTGTTGCTGGGCGCCTGCTCATCAATGCCGCCGCCCAGGGCCATACCGCAAGCCAGCCTGCTGGTGCGCTGCCCGCCAGAGCTGCCACCCCTGACTGACGGCTCTGCCGGGGATGTCCTGCAAACCATGACCGAATGGGCTGCCATCTATCACGACTGCCGCATCCGGCATGAGGGGCTGGTGGAAGATGTGCTGTCGGTGGTTAAGCGTGAGTCATTAAACTGATTTTACGGCCCGCACGACTTGCCAGAGTAACCAGCATATCTAAGCTGAATTTTTCCCATTTGCCACGCATTAAGTCAGAAATACGCGCTTGGCTTACCCCAAGTGCGGTGGCGGCTTGTTGCTGCGTCCAGTTTTTTTCTTGCAAAACCTGGCGCAGCTCATTCATTAAGCCACTGCGCAGGCCTAATAAAGTGGATTCTTCCGGGCTAAAACCCAGATCGGCAAAAACATTGCCGCTGGATTCGATGATCTGTTCGCTCATGATGTAATCTCCTGGTAGCGTTTTGCCGCCAGCTCAATATCGGCTTTGCGGGTTTTTTGAGTCTTTTTTTGAAAGGCATGCAATACATAAATTGCATTGGCTAACTTAGCAACATATAAAACACGCCATTCACCTTGCTCGTGGATACGAATCTCATAGACACCACTGCCAACGTTAAGCATGGGCTTAAAGTCGGAGGGCATCTGTCCACGTTGCACTGCATCCAGCTCAAACCCAACGGCCCGCCGGGCCTCTAGTGGAAAGTCGCGCAAGTCATCCAGACTGCTACCAACAAAGCGGAGTGTTTTCATTCGTGGATTATATAAGTACCTATATAATTTGGCAATGTATCTATTTCACCAATCGATCTAAGCCCGCATTATAAATATAGAATTTATAGAACGATCGTTCTATAATAAGGCATGCAAAATATTCGTTGTGCCCAATGCCATAAAAAGCTCGCAGAGGGTCGGTATTTAGAGCTATCCATCAAATACCCGCCTTGCGCGCATTCAATCATCTGAAAGTCCTGAGCCTTCAATCTGGCCCGTTCAGCGGGTCTTTGGCCGGAGTTTCTGATGTCCATATCACCCATTATTCCTGGGTGGTAAACGCCGACTTGCCGACAAACTGCTTGCTCTGCTTTCATCATCGACATGTGGCGGCGGGGCGCTGTATTGCTTAAGGCCAGTGCCGGCTCACGTTGATG
>JBOFGM010000236.1:0-2336 GCA_051649105.1 Iodobacter sp.
TAGGGTGCATCAGTTTTAACACCAGGTCGTCTTTAATCTCTTTATTGAGCTGAATACGGATCGATTGACCATCGGCCCCCAGCATCAGTTGTGCGCCCAGCCCCAGTGCAGTGGCCTTGGTATCCCGGTGAATCTGGCTGTTGATTTCCTGGCCTTCTTTGTAATAGTCATCGCTGACCAGACCGTCATCAGTGCGCACGGCCTGAATAAACATATTAATCCCGCCAATTACGGCCACAGCAGGAAACAAAATCAGCAGCCAGACATGGCGGTGCTTATACCAGGGCTGGCCTTGCATCGGATCATTATTCATATTAGCGTCCTAAAAAGCTGGATTTTTCACGGGTTGTAATTTTCGGATTATCGGTTGCCGTGATAATAAAGTGCATATCATGCCCGCCGGGGCCGGCCAGAGCCGGATCAACCTGCACCCGCACACCAATATCCTGGCTGGCAGTGGCTTCAACAAAAATCTGACCCGATCCTTCCACAATGGTTCGCGAGCCGGCGATGCCATCGGTGGTAATGGTGTAGCTATGGTCTTTTTCATCGGCATTTTGAATCTGCAGGCGGTAAGTGTTTTCCAGCCAGCCATCATCAGCTTCCCGCACCATGGCAACCCGGTCGCGTGAGATATTCACTTTAATCGGCTTACGCATCACTAAAGAGCCAATGGTGATGGTCAGAATAACCACCAGCACCAGAAGATACATTAACACCCGCGGGCGGGTCATTTTTTTAATAATGTCCCGCTCCGGATATTTATGCTCCAGCGCGTTTTCTGTGGTGTAACGGACCAGCCCGCGCGGGTATTGCATTTTATCCATGATTTCATCGCAGGCGTCGATACAGGCCGCACAGCCGATACATTCATATTGCAGGCCGTCACGGATATCAATCCCTACCGGGCACACCTGAACGCACACGGTGCAATCGATACAATCGCCTAAACCCGCTGCCTTATAGTCGGTGCCTTTTTTACGCGGGCCACGGGTGTCGCCGCGCTCTGCATCATAAGAAATGATCAGTGTATCGGCATCAAACATCGTGCTTTGAAAACGGGCATAGGGACACATATATTTACAGACTTGCTCACGCATCCAGCCTGCATTGCCATAGGTGGCAAACGAATAAAAGAAGACCCAGAAGGTTTCCCACGGGCCAAGTCCCCAGTGGGTGATTTCAGTTAAAAGCACCCTGATTGGCGTGAAATAGCCGACAAAAGTAAAACCGGTCCACAGGGATAAAATCACCCACAGGCTGTGTTTGGTGGCTTTCAGGCGGATTTTGCGTGCCGAGGCAGGGGCATTATCGAGTTTGATCCGCGCCATGCGGTCGCCTTCGATCCATTTTTCAATCCATAGAAAAATCTCGGTATATACCGTTTGCGGACAGGTGTAGCCACACCAGAGCCGCCCGCCAGCCGTGGTCCAGGCAAACAGACCAATGGCACTGCATAACAGCAGGGCGGTTAAATAAATAAAATCCTGCGGGAAAAAGACAAAGCCAAAGATATAAAACGTGTGTTCGGTGATATTAAACAGCAGCGCCTGACGGCCGTTCATTTGCAGCCATGGCATGCCGTAGAAAAATAATTGAGTCAGAACGACAAAGAGGATGCGCCAGCGGTTAAACAGACCATTAACCCAGCGCGGATAGATTTTTTTATGTTTGCTGTAGAGGTGGATTTCTTCGTATTCACCATCGTCTTTAATCACGGTAATGGGAATATCGCGTAGTTTTTTGCTCATATCAGAAGTACTCCAGGCAAAATGACAGACGGCAGCACTAATCATTTTGATCAAGGAAAAACGGGCGGGATAACCCGCCCGTTTAAGGGAATCAGCCTGGCTTATTTCGCTTTGGCTTTTTCATTTGACAGACTGTATACATAACCGGCCAACAAATGCACCTTGGCATCGCCAAGGAAGTCTTTCCATGCTGGCATCATGTTTTGACGGCCGTTAGTAATGGTTTCAATAATGGTGGCTTCAGAGCCGCCATATAACCAGATATTATCGGTCAGGTTAGGTGCACCCAGCGCCTGGTTGCCCTTGCCATCCACCCCGTGACAAGCCACACAGACTTGTTTAAAGGTTTCAGCACCGCGGCTGGCACGCAGTTCATTGCGTGGTTTGCCGGACAGTTGCAGTACGTAGTTGGCGACATCTTTCACTTTTTCTTCGCCAAATACCGCACCCCAGGCAGGCATTATGCCCTGACGGCCATTATTAAGGGTTTCCAGAATTTTTTCCGGTGTGCCGCCATAGAGCCAGTCACCATCGGTCAGGTTAGGAAAGCCCTTGGCACCGCGTGCATCGGCGCCATGACACTGA
>JBOFGM010000237.1:0-2889 GCA_051649105.1 Iodobacter sp.
CCGTCTTTTGAAGAGCTGCGCCTGCCGCCGATCCTGAAAGATCTGATCATGGAAAAGCACGGCATTATTTTGGTGGTGGGGGCCACCGGCTCTGGTAAAAGCTCCACCATGGCCACCATGCTGAACCATCGCAATGAACACCATACCGGCCATATTCTGACTATTGAAGACCCTATCGAATTTTTACATAAGCATAAAAAATCACTGGTGAATCAACGGGAAATTGGCATCGACACCCGCAGTTATCATGACGCCCTGAGAAACGCCATGCGCGAAGCACCGAACGTGCTGATGATCGGGGAAATCCGTGACCGCGAAACCATGACTCACGCCATGCAATATGCCCAGGCCGGGCATTTATGTATTTCCACCCTGCATGCCAATAACAGCTATCACTCTCTGTCGCGGGCGGTTAACTTTTACCCGCAGGAATCGCGTGAGGCGCTGCTTTATGATCTGTCTTCATCCCTGAAAGCCATTATTTCTCAGCGGCTGATCAGAAACAAAGAAGGCAAGCTGGTTGCGGCCTTTGAAGTGCTGCTCAATACCCCGCGTATTGCCGAACTGATCCGGGCCGGGGGCTTAAGCGATATCAAGCAGGCGATGGAGCAAAGCTTATCCGAAGGATCGCAAACCTTTGAGCAGGCGCTGTACCGGCTTTACCGCAATGGCGAAATTGAGCTGGATGAAGCGCTGAAAAACGCCGATTCGGCCACCAATCTGTCCTGGCTGGTCAATAACGCTCAGCCATTGGAAGAAAAAAGCAGCACGCCGGGCACGGATCAATCCACCCCGAAAAATGATCCTGATATGTCGTTTGATATTTCATTGCATTAATCAGGCGACCCCCTCTTTCGCGTTGCCAGCCTGATCCGGCAACGCGCATCACTCTTTTTAAAAGCTGCATCATGAAACTCTACGGCATCCCCAATTGCGACACGGTAAAAAAAGCCAAAACCTGGCTTAATGAGCACGGACAGGCCTTTGAATGGCATGACTTTAAAAAATCCGGCGTCAGCGCAGAATTACTGGAGGGCTGGATCGGCCAGACAGGCTGGGAAGCACTGCTGAACCGTCAGGGCACCACCTGGCGCAAATTAGACGAAGCCACCAAGGCTGCAACAGACAATAAAGAGGCCGCGATTGCCTTAATGATAATGCAAACCTCAATCATCAAGCGCCCGGTACTCGACAACAATGGTACGATTACGGTCGGCTTCAAACCCGAAGTCTACGCTTCACTTTATGAGACTGAATCACCGCAATGAACGACCCCACACTTGCATTAACCCAACAGTTACTTCGTCAGGCTTCCGTCACCCCGGATGACGCCAATTGTCAGAATATGCTGGCCTTGCGGCTGGAAAAAATCGGTTTCCGGATCGAGCATATGCGCTTTGAAGACGTGGATAATTTATGGGCCCGCTTTGGCGATACCGGCCCGGTGCTGGTGTTTGCCGGCCATACCGATGTTGTGCCGACCGGCCCGCTGGAACGCTGGCATTCTGATCCTTTTGCGCCCACCATCCGCGACGGCCATCTGTTTGGCCGCGGAGCCGCCGATATGAAAGCCTCGCTGGCCGCCTTTGTGACCGCCTGCGAAACGTTTCTGGCCAAAAACCCGAACCCCAAAGGCTCGGTGGCGTTTTTAATTACTTCCGATGAAGAAGGCCCGGCCAAGCATGGCACGGTGAAGGTCATTGAAGCCCTGAAAGCCCGTGGCGAAGCCATTGATTACTGCATTGTGGGTGAACCCACCTCCAGCGAAGTCTTTGGCGACACCATTAAAAATGGCCGCCGCGGCTCGTTGTCCGGCCACCTGACCGTCCACGGTGTGCAAGGGCATATTGCCTATCCGCATCTGGCAAAAAACCCCATTCATTTACTGGCACCGGCCTTAGCTGAGCTGGCTGGCACCGAATGGGATCAGGGCAATGACTATTTCCCGCCCACCACCTGGCAGGTTTCCAATATTCATGGCGGCACGGGAGCCACCAATATTATTCCGGGCTCGGCCGAAATTATTTTTAACTTTCGCTTTAGTACCGCCAGCACGGCGGACACTCTTAAAGCCAGAGTTCACGCCATTCTGGACGCCCATCAGCTGGAATATGAAGTGGACTGGGCCTTATCGGGCGAGCCTTTTCTGACCGACCACGGGCTGTTGATCGATGCCATGCGGGAAGCGGTCAGCGAAGTCTGCGGCGTGACTCCGGCACTCAATACCGTTGGCGGCACCTCAGATGGTCGTTTTATCGCTAAATACTGCCCGGAAGTGGTGGAATTTGGCCCGATCAATAAAACCATTCATAAGCTCAATGAATGCGTGGCCATTGAAGATCTGCCCAAGTTGTCCGCCATTTATGAAAAGGCACTGGAAAAGCTGATCGCCTGAGACGGCACAAAGCCTGGTCACCGTGCTTGATTTCACGGGCACCAGACTTTGTTCATAACGCTTTATATCCGGCTAAAGGCTATCTTCCAGCCGGATGTAAAATCACCCTTACAGCAACTTTTTGATTTGCTCCAGCGTGGGCGGCGTCGCCCCCACCGCCAGACAAGCAGCGGCCCCGGCGGCAATCGCCCAGGCTAAATGCGTGTCACCGCTCGCTTCAGGCTGCTGCATTAAGCTATAAATCAACCCGCCCGCACTGGCATCCCCTGCACCCACGGTATCGAGCACTTCAATCACTGGCGGTGCTTTTTGCCATTGCTGCTGACGGTGCATTAAGGTTGCCCCCGCTGCGCCACAGGTATACAGCAGCCATGCGTCAGGGTGCAGCCAGCTTTGTAAGTGCGCCATCGCCGCTACTTTATCTTCCGTGCGAAACAATCCGCAAAGGTCTTCATCAGAGACTTTCACCACATCCGCCATACGACTCATTTCTT
>JBOFGM010000238.1:0-2824 GCA_051649105.1 Iodobacter sp.
CCGGGCGCTCGGCATAGGTTTCAGCCGTATTTTTCAGGCTTGGCTCGTTGGAAAGCACTTCCAGCATCTGAATAGCGTAATCTTCCCAGTCGGTGGCCAAGTGAACATAACCGCCGGTTTTGATGCGCGAGCATAATAATTTAACCAAATCAGGCTGAATCAGACGACGCTTGTTATGGCGTTTTTTATGCCATGGATCCGGGAAGAAAATATGCGCGCCATCCAGGCTGTCGGCAGCCAGCATATGCTCCAGCACTTCCACGGCATCATGCTGCACAATACGGACATTTTGCAGGCTTTGCTCACCCAATAGTTTCAGCAGGCTGCCTACACCCGGGGTATGCACTTCAACGCCCAGGTAATCCGTTTCCGGCTTATTGCTGGCGATTTCGGCGGTCGGGCCGCCCATACCAAAGCCAATTTCCAGAATTTTAGGGCCCTGACGACCAAAAGCCGCGTCCAGATCAAGGCGCTCTGTCTGATAAGGCAGGCAAAACTGGCTGCCAAACTCACTGATTGCACGCTCCTGGCCGGAGGATAAATGCCCCTGACGCAGTACAAAGCTGCGGATACGGCGCATATAATTCGGGTTTTCCATGGTCTTCTTCCTTGCAAATAAAAACGCCGCTTCGCGCGGCGCAATGTCTTAATCTGATACTGAATTAGAAAAAACACAAAGCCGCCAGGCGGTTTAATACGTCCACCCCAGCGGTTGTGCTTTTTATAAACTGATTGCTTTATTTAGCGGCAATCAAACCGGAAACCGGTGAGCTTGGATCCGCAGTATATAGTTTTCGCGGAATACGGCCGGCTAAAAATGCATCCCGTCCGGCCATCACCGCCAGTTTCATGGCTCGCGCCATTAATTGCGGGTTTTTAGCACCGGCAATGGCCGTGTTCATTAAAATCCCGTCGCAGCCTAATTCCATGGCAATGGCGGCATCCGAAGCGGTACCCACGCCGGCATCCACCAGCACCGGCACCTGTGCCGATTCAATAATCAGGCGCAGATTCCACGGATTTAAAATCCCCATACCGGAACCAATTAAAGAGGCCAGCGGCATAATCGCGCAACAACCAATTTGTTCCAGCTCTTTGGCCACAATCGGATCATCCGAAGTGTAAACCATCACATCAAAGCCATCTTTAACCAGTGTTTCTGCGGCGATTAATGTTTCGCGCACATTAGGATACAGGGTATTGGCATCCCCCAGCACTTCCAGCTTAACCAGCTTATGCCCGTCCAGCAGCTCACGCGCCAGACGCAAGGTGCGCACCGCATCGGTGGCGTTATAGCAACCGGCCGTATTAGGCAGATAAGTAAATTCAGAAGGCGGCAAATAATCCAGCAATGAGGGCTGACTTGCATCCTGACCAATATTCACCCGGCGAATCGCAACCGTAATAATTTCTGCCCCAGAGGCATCCACTGCAGCGCGCGTTTCTTGAAAATCTTTATATTTCCCGGTGCCAACAATTAACCGGGATTGATAATTCCGGCCAGCAATTTGAAATTGATCCGACATAGAAACCTCTGAAAGTCTGAAAAGAAACGCTGATTAAGCCATAGCCTGTCGTCTTTATCCGCCACCCACCGCCACGACTAATTCCAGAACATCGCCGTCATTTAAAGAAGTGGTTGCATGCTGGCTTTTGGGGACGATTTCGCCATTTTGCTCGATTGCAATGCGTTTGCCTTTGAGTTCAAGCAAATCAACTAAATCAAGCAGGCTCATCGGAGCAGGAAATTCACGGGCTTCACCGTTAATAGAGATTTGCATAAGCGTGGCAGTCTGAATAAATTACTTTATAAAGGTGCAGAGAATCTCTGCACCGCCAGATAATTAAGAACGCATTCTTTGAATACGATAAGCCGAAGGCAATTGCCGCAAGTTTTTCATGACCTTTGCCAGATGCGTGCGGTTGCTGACCTGCAGGGTAAATTGAATCTGCATATAGCGCTCAGAAAAGCCTTCCGGCTCTTGTGTGGCCACGGCCGTGATATTGGCATCAGCATCCGCAATGGCGGTGGCAATTTGCGCCAGCGTGCCACGATCGTTTTGCGCCAGAATACGCACCGGCACATCAAATAAACGATTCACATCGGCATCCCATTCCACATCAATCAGCTTTTCACTGTCAATACGGCCATGGGCAATTTGCGGGCAATCATGGGTATGAATCACTAAACCCTGATCTTTTTTAACAAAACCTAAAATAGGGTCGCCAGGAATCGGATTACAGCAACGAGCGCACTGAATAGCCATCCCTTCACTGCCGCGCACGGCAACGGCGGCGGGTTTACGCCCCAGCATCACGCCTTCTTCTTTCCAGCTGCCGGATAATTGCAATAAGCGCTTGGCCACCACCATCGCAAAGCGTTTGCCCAAACCTAATTCGGCTTTGACCACTTCCCGCGATTTTTCGCCATTTTCTTTTAAATAGCGATCCCAGACATCATCGGTAACCACCTGCAATGGCTGATTTAAGCTGGCAAAACCCTGAGCCAGTAAACGCTCACCCAATAACACCGACTCTTCAAAACGCATTCCTTTTAAAAAGTGACGGATATGCGAGCGGGCCTTGCCGGTGGTGACAAAAGTCAGCCAGGAAGGATTAGGACGGGCATGCACGGCAGAAACAATTTCAACCTGATCACCGTTTTTTAAACGGGTGCGTAATGGCACTAATTCATGATTAATTTTGGCGGCAATACAGCTGTCACCAATATCGGAATGCACCGCATAGGCAAAATCGACACAACAGGAGCCGGCCGGCATATTAAAAATCTTTCCCTTAGGCGTAAATACATAGACCTGGTCAG
>JBOFGM010000239.1:0-5798 GCA_051649105.1 Iodobacter sp.
GATTGTTGTTGTGGATGGATGTACTGCGAGATCTGGTGCCTGAATCTGTTTTGCAAAATGCGGCTAGTTGGGATGTATTTTCCAATATTGTTTGTGGCCATCATGGGCATCCTCCTGTGGATGATTTGCCCTTTGGTGCGTCGGATGACTACTTTTGCGCTGATGATACGGATGCGGCCCTGGCCGTTATATCAGAGGTTGCTGGGTTTTTATTATCCGGCCCATTGCCTGCATTAAATGATGTGCAGGAAGAAATAATGAAGGATGCCAGTTGGTCCCTAGCAGGCCTGATGGTGCAGGCCGATTGGCTGGGTTCGAATCAGGATTTTTTTCATTATTGCGATCAGGCGTGCTCTCTTAAGGATTATTGGCAGAATACGGCACTGCCCGCGGCAGGCCGGGCTTTGGCCGCCTCGGGTACGTCGGTAAAACAGCTTCAGCCCTATTTGCAGAATGAGGCAATGCAAGCTCTGTTTCCTGGCGTAGCTCATCCTGTATTAACCCCCTTACAACACTATGCCGCCACCGTTACTTTGGCAGCAGGGCCGCAGCTTTTTATGCTGGAAGATGTGACCGGTGCGGGTAAAACAGAGGCTGCACTGATACTGGCACACAGGTTGATGGCTGCAGGGCAGGGAAAAGGGTTGTATTTTGCTTTGCCAACCATGGCCACTGCGAATCAGATGTATAAGCGGGTAGGTGCCGTTTATCGTTCTTTTTTTCAAAAAAATGAACACCCTTCCATTGTGCTTGCGCATGCATCACGGCACTTAATTGAAGCTTTTCGCCAGTCTGTTTCACCTGCCGATGCGGCATACAGCCAGGATGAAAGTACAGCGTCTATGGTGTGCAATGCCTGGCTTGCCGATAGTAGTAAAAAAGCGCTGCTGGCGGATGTAGGCGTGGGGTCGATTGATCAGGCTTTACTGGCGATATTGCCGGTGCGGCATCAGTCACTGCGTCAGATGGGGTTGGCCAATAAAGTGCTGATTGGCGATGAAATTCATGCTTACGATCATTATGTCTACGAGCTGCTGTGCCGCTTGCTGGAAAACCAAGCCAGGCAGGGTGCATCGGTTATTTTATTGTCAGCGACATTGCCATCAACCATGCGCGAAGGGCTGGCAAATGCTTATCGGCGCGGCCTTAAATTACCGGCGATTGAATCGCTGGCTGATTTGCCTTATCCCTTAATCAGTCACATTCATCAAACCGTCCATACTCAGCCCTGCGATACACGCCAGGAAGTAAAACGGCGCGTCAGAGTACAGTTTTTAAGTGATGAAGCAGCCGTTATTGCGCTTATTGTTTCCAAAGCGAAAGCGGGCGAGTCGGTCTGCTGGATCAGAAATACCGTGGAGGACGCACGCCGGGCTTATACCGCATTAGGCATCAGCGTGGCAAAAGATCATCTGCATTTGTTTCATAGCCGATTTGCGATGGGCCACCGGCTGGATATTGAAAATAAAGTGCTGGAAATATTCGGTAAAAAATCAACGGGTGAACAACGGCGCGGCCAGGTATTAATCGGCACCCAGGTTTTACAAGAATCTTTGGATATTGATGTTTCTAATATGATTTCTGATTTAGCGCCTGTCGATTTATTAATTCAACGGGCCGGGCGCTTGCAGCGGCATGTCCGTACCGTCGATGGTGATTTAAATCCTGCCGGCCAGGAAGGCCGCGAGTCGCCGGTGCTTTATATCTATGGGCCTGAGTTTACTCCAGAGCCAGAGGCCAATTGGTATGCCGCCCTGTTTCCTAAAGGGCAGTATGTTTATCCTAATATTGGGCAGCTTTGGCTGACACAGCAAGCCTTGTTGCATGCAGGATTTATCGTTTCACCCGGCGAAACAGGTGAGCCCGGGTCGGTCCGTCAATTGGTAGAAGCGGTCTATAGCCTGGAAGCGCAGATTCCGGATGCATTGGAAAAAGCAACTCTGGAATGCCTGGGTGTGGCTAAAAGTGAAATAAGCATGGCCAGGTTTAATGCGCTGGATTTGGCCAAAGGCTATTGCCGGATGAGCAGCGAGCGCTGGGCAGAAGAAAGCAATGTACCTACCCGTCTTGGCGATGAAACGCAGACCGTTTATTTGCTGCATGCTGCTGCGGATGGGTTACAGCCTTTGTATATCGAATCAGATTTTCCATGGGAAATGTCATCGCTGCGGGTAGACAGAAAAAAACTACACAATATATCCGCTCAATGGAAGCAGCGCTTTGCCTGGGATGCCTTATCGGCTCAGGTTCCGGATAAATATGCTGTGCTGTTGCCGCTGATTGAAGAGCAGGGTGAGCTGACCGGCGAGGTGCAGGATCAGTCGGGGAAAACAATCACCGTACGTTATAGCCGGCAGCTGGGTTTGTTGATGTGAGAAGGGCAGAGCTTACTTACTTTATGCCAGAGATAAATAGCAGCAGGGTAGCTACTTAAAAGGGGAGTGTATGAATCTGTTAGATAGCAATTGTCATTGGCTGTTATTCAGCCAGCAGGATGGTTCGGTGGTAAAAGGGACGGTCTGCGATATTGTGCAGGCAGACAAAACAGACCTTGTCTCTCCTCGTGCCGATTTTCGCGGTGCCCTGTATCAGCTGTTGATTGGTTTATTGCAAAAGGCACTGCCACCAGCAGATCTCAATGCCTGGCATGCCTTATATATTCAGCCGCCCACGGCCAGTGAGCTGATGCTGGCATTTCAGCCTCTGGCAGGTGCTTTTGATGTGCTTTCCGATGATGCCGCTTTTATGCAGGATTGGGAGCAGTTGGCCGATGTAAAGCCGGTAGGAATTGAAAATCTGCTGATTGATTTGGGTTCAGATTCAAACCTCTTCTTTAATAAAACCTCTCAATGGGCCGGCGTATGCGAAAGCTGCGCGGCACAGGCTTTGCTGACTTTACAAATCAATGCACCTGCTGGGGGATCTGGGAATCGCGTTTCTTTGCGCGGCGGCGGCCCGCTGACCACGCTGTTATTGCCGCAAGACCCCAATGCCAGCCTGTGGCAGAAGCTTTGGCTGAATGTGATACCCGCCAGTAGTTTACCTACGGAAGCCACAGAGCAAATGCCGCTGGCCAGCACGCTGCCCTGGATGGCTCCAACCCGGCAAAGCAAGCAGGGAGAGGAGACAAGACCAGAAGATGTCCATTATCTGCAAGCCTACTGGTCGATGCCCCGGCGGATTCGTTTGGACAGCCAAAATACGCAGGAGGGGAACTGCGAAATTTGTGGGACACACCACCCTCAATTGATCAAGCAATACCGTGCTCGCAATCATGGTACCAATTATGGGGGGGCATGGTTGCACCCTCTAACTCCTTATAGCGTTGATGCCAAGGGAGAAAAGCCACCTAACTCCGCTAAGGGTAAGCAGGGAAATAGAATTTATCGTCAGTGGTTAAGTTTAGCTTTGGATAATTCAGACGACACATTACTAGCTGCGAAAGTGGTGCAAGACTACACCCGCTTTAAAGGTCGGCGGTTACGTTTGAGTTATCCCCCTCGGCTCTGGTGCTTTGGCTTTGAAATGGACAATATGAAAGCCAAATGCTGGTACGACCTAACGTTACCCTTGTTTGACATTGCCGGAGATGAACGCAAGTTTGGCGATATTGTGGGTGCGCTGCTGGATGTGGCAACCGAAGCGGCCAAGCAGCTGGGTGAGCAAGTTAAACAGGCTCGTAATGCTTCTGCCAAAGAGCCCATGATTGAGCTGGATTTTTGGCAGCAGAGTGAGGTGGATTTTTATGCGCTGCTGAATACCCTGGCCGGCATGCCGGATTTATCTGATGAATCTTTAATCGCCCCGCTCTATTGCCAATGGTTACTGACTTTAAAGCAGCATTGCGAACGCTTATTTGAGCAATGGGTGCTGGATATACCCATTGAAGAGATGGATATGCGGCGGGTTGTGAAAGCCAAAACAGATTTAAGTAAGTGGCTGAGGCAGGCCAGGCCCATGAAAAAGCTGTGGGACATTGTGAACACTTACCCAAAGGAAAATCATGCGACTGCAACTGAGTGACGAGCAAAAGAAAACGCTGAGGCTTTGGTGGCGTTCATTGCAGGTAAGGGACAAAGGTGATTCGCCTTTGCCCCTGTTTAATCACCAGGGGAGGGGCGAGCGGGCTAAGCTGCGCCGCTGCCAAACACCAGAAGATGTGTTACTGCAGTCTTCTTTACATAATCTGGCTTTAGCTTTGTTTGCGCCAGATAAACCCAAACCTCAGCAATTATTGGATTTAGCTTTGGTGGCGGGCATTTTAAGCCATGTGGATCAAGATGATTTTACGCATAAATTTGCGGCCAGTTTAGGCAGCAAAAAGGCGGATCGCCCTGCCATGAGTGAAATGCGCTTTCAGCAACTGCAAACCAGCCGTGAGGTAGATGACTTTTATCGCCAGGTAAGAAGGGCTATTGATTTACTTGGTAATAAAGTGGATGTGATTGATTTGGCCCAAAGCCTGTTTGACTGGTGCCATGAGCAAAGAGAAAACACAGAGCCCGCTAAAAGGCTGAAGTTACGCTGGGCTACTGATTATTACACCGCATCACTGACTAAAAACGCTTGATAACGGAGACTCAAATGAATCGCTTTATTCAATTGCATACCCTGATTTCCTATCCGCCAGCCAATCTGAATCGTGATGATCAGGGCCGGCCTAAAACGGCAAAAATGGGCGGTGTTGAGCGCTTGCGGGTGTCATCACAAAGCCTGAAACGCGCTTGGCGCACTTCGGATGTTTTTACGGAGCAACTGGCAGGAAAAATCGGTGTGCGCACTAAGCTATTGGGGAAAGAACATGTCTACAACCCCATGACTGCAGCAGGAATCAGCGAAAAAAATGCCAGCGACTGGGCCAGTAAAATAGCGGCGGTCTATGGTGCAGTGAAGAAAGACAAGCCATTGGAAATCGAGCAACTGGTACATGTATCCCCTGCCGAGCTGTTGCAGCTGGATCAACTGGTTTCTACCCTGATTGCAGAAAAACGTGCTGCTACTGATGAGGAGTTGGCATCTTTGCTGCAAACCCAGCAAGCCGTGGATATCGCCATGTTTGGGCGCATGCTGGCGGGAAAAACACAATACAACGGTGAAGCTGCCGTGCAAGTGGCCCATGCCCTGGGTGTGCATGCCTCTGTGATTGAAGACGATTACTTTACCGCTGTGGATGATTTAAATCAGGATGATTCTGGCGCAGCCCATATTGGCGAGCTGGGTTTTGCTTCTGCCGTGTTTTACCAATATATCTGCATTGATCGTGAGTTATTAAAAAGCAATTTAGCGGGGAATGAAGAGCTGACTCAACAATCTATTAAGGCGCTGATTGAAGCGGCATTAACAGTTGGCCCTTCTGGCAAGCAAAACAGCTTTGCCAGCCGTGCTTATGCACATTATGCCTTGCTGGAAAAAGGTGATCGCCAGCCCCGTTCCCTGTCTTTAGCCTTTTTAAATGCAGTAAAAGGCGACAGATATGCGACAGATGCAACTCAGGCACTGGTTCAGGTGCGGGACAATATGGATAAGGTTTATGGCCCGTGTGCGGCAGAGCGCAATGAGTTTGACGTTATTGCGGGTACAGGCAGCTTGCAAGAATTAGTGCTTTTTGCCGCGGAGTAAGGCAATGAGCCCCTATTTGGTTTTTCGCCTCTATGGTGCAATGGCCAGCTTTGGCGAGATTGCGGTAGGAGAGCTGCGACATTCTGCAGCTTATCCTTCGCGCTCGGCCTTGCTTGGGTTATTAGGCGCTGCCTTGGGCATTGCCCGCAGTAATGAAGCAGGGCAGCAGGCCTTAATAA
>JBOFGM010000240.1:0-6423 GCA_051649105.1 Iodobacter sp.
TAGTGCTGCTGGGCAATGTTGCCGCAATGCGCCAGCGCTGCCGCTATCTGGATGATGATTTAAACCGCTTATTTGATCACCGCCATCAGCGCCTGCCAGAAAGCCGCGATGCCGGGCGCGCCGCGCACATTGAGGCCGCTATGGCGGCTTTTTTTGCCCCAGCCGGCAACGAGCGCTATCACCTTGATCTGCATACGGCCATCCGGGCATCCAGCTTTCAGCGCTTTGGCCTGCTGCCGTACCAAACCCGCCCTTACAATGCCCGCTTACTGAATCTGCTGCAGCGCTGTGATTTAGGCGCCCTGCTGATTAATCATGCCCCTGCCGGCACTTTTGCTTATCACTCCAGCCAGCACCACCAGGCCGAATCGGTGACGCTGGAGCTGGGCAAAGTACAGGCCTTTGGGGAAAACCAGCTGGCCGATTTTGACGGCATTAATGCTTTAATGCGCGCCATGGTCAGCAACAGCGATCCCGTCTTGCCGGCACTGCCTTACCGGGTATTTAAAGTGGTGGCTCAGCTGGAAAAACACAGCGAAGCCTTTACCCTGAACCTGCCACGGGATGTGGCCAACTTTACGGCCTATCCGCAAGGCACACTGATTGCCGCCGATCAGGGTTATGAATATAAAGTCAGCCACAGCGAGGAACGGGTGGTCTTCCCCAACCCCCAGGTAAAACCGGGTGTGCGGGCCGGGCTGATGGTGGTGGAAGTCAAAGATGGCCTGTTTAACCAGGCTTAACCGTGTATGAGTGCGGCACGGGCTGGCAAGCCACCATGTCCGGCTGATCGGCCCGACGATAAGCGCCAGCGGGTATGACGGCCTTCGCACCGATGGCCCTTTGCCAGCCCCGCCCGGCATTCGCTGCTACAATTGCACGCTGAATTAAAGCAAGGTACAGAAAGTGAATTTAGTCAGCACCGATATTCCCAGCTACGGGGCCGATAGCCATACCACAGAAAACTGGCAATGGTTTCAGACCGTCGGCCATCTGGTTGCCACCCAGCTGGCAGAAATGCCACGCGGTACGGTGGCGATTCTGGCCGAAGAAGAACGTGCCTATTGGGTGGCGCTGATTGAAGGCCAGTACTATCTGGCCACCGCCCCCATTATTGAAGGTGAAATCTATCTGGATTCTGCCGCGCTGGTGCGTAATTTACTGGGCTTATGCGGTGAAGAGCTGGCCTATATGCGCAGCGGGCTGGCAGGCTGGCTGCTTAACCAGACCACCCTGCAGATTGAACCGCGCCAGCTGCAATGCTGGCAAACCCTGCCATCCTGTATGGAATGGGATGACTGAGGATTAAATCCTGCTTTGTCTTAATGCCAGATGATGATCCATTACCACCACCCCATCCGCATCCGGCACCCGCTGTTGAGCATCATGGCCTGACCTGGGCATCCGCCAGAACCGTTCCTTCTGTCAGCGTCGGGCAGGCAGCCCGCTGAAACAAGGCCATGACTGAATGAGCCAATATAGGGTTTGCTCCTTTAAAAAAAATCGCTCAAAGGGCAGTGTACCCTGTTGAGCGATTCTTTATATTTCAAAGCCGGGCTTATCCACGCCAGCGGCTCTTCGCCCAGACTTTTTGCTCTGCCTCGGTAAAAAAGCTCCATGCCACGATACGGCTGATTTTCTGGCCCTGAGCCATATCCAGCGTTTTGACCTGGCGGGCACCAATTTGCTCCAGCGCCTGGTAAACCAGCGGTAAATTATCCTGCTTGGAAACCAGGGTAGTAAACCACAGGCATTGCTGCTTAAACGGGCGGCTTTGCGAAATCATCCGGCGCACAAAGCTCATTTCGCCGCCTTCACACCACAGCTCATTGCCATGACCGCCAAAATTCAAGACCGGCGGCGGCAAGCCCTTGCCCTTGGCGTGACCGGTGCCAAGGCTGCGCAATTTACGGCGCGTGCCACCCGCGGCATCAGCGGCGGAAGAATGAAACGGCGGATTACAAACGGTTAATTCAAACAGATCAGACGGGGTAATCACGCCTTCAAAGATATTTTCAGAGTTAGCCTGAAAACGGCAAGTCATCCCGCCTTGCAGGTTTTCATTTCTAAAAAAGATCTCATCGGCATTATCCAGCGCCAGATCATCAATATCGGAGCCCACAAACTGCCAGCCATAGGCAATCTTACCCAGCATAGGGTAAATCGCATTCGCGCCCACACCCACATCCAGCACTTGTACCGCCGCACCACGGGGCACCACGCCTTTATTACTGCCCGCCAGCAAATCTGCCACGGTATGGATATAATCCGCCCGGCCCGGAATGGGCGGGCAAAGATAGCCCTCAGGCAGGCCCCACTGGGTAATACCGTAAAAATGGCTGAGTAAAGCCTTGTTCAGCATCAGCACGGCATCCGGATTAGCAAAATCAACCGAATCATCGTCATAGGCATTGCGCGACACAAAGGGTGCCAGGGCCGGGCAGCTGGCAATCAGCGCCGGGAAATCATAGCGGCCACGGTGCGGGTTGCGCGGATGCAAGCCAGCTTTAACGGCCGGAAATTCTTTTTTTGGGGACATAGTGGACATAGCGGTGCTGCCGTACTGGGTAAACGTTGGCCGAACCTTAACAGAAATGGCGTACGGACTGTATGCAAACTGGTATTTAGAACATAAACAGCAGTCAAATGGCGCATAACCAGCTGCGTTTTAGAAATAACCGACCAACCGCATGCCTGCCAGAATTCAAAACATAAACAGCAGTCAAAAGGCAGGTAATTGGCTAACGAAATAACAATGGGGATGGGTGGCGGGGTAAAACTTCGCGCCACCGATGGCAGCGCGAAGAAAAAAGCTTATTCCGCCTCTGGCAAAAATGGCCGGGCAGTAAAGTTTTGCGAGATTTTTTCCAGCTGGCGCAAGGTGTCCCCACGCAGGGCATGAATGCCGTTGTCCCCCTGAAAATTGGCGCGTACCGCAGCAGAAAAATGCTCGCGCAGCCATTTACTGGTGGCTTCAATGGCCTCATCGGTGTCTGAACCATCAAACCAGACACTTTGCACATGGGCCGGGTCATAAAAAATGGTCGACTGCATATCTACCAACGGCACCTTCACCGCAGGTTTATCGCTCCAGCGCACACACGCCAGTAACTGCACACTGCCTTTTTTCCCAGCCGGCGTTTTGACCACCCAAATACGGTCAGGAAAGCTTTCGCTTAATTCTGCCAGCTTGCCACGGGACGAACGAAACCAGCCAATGTGCCCAGCAGCCATATCTGCTTTTACATCTTTCCAATAGTACAAAACATCCATATTGAAGACTTCCTTAGTTCGTTAAACACTTGCATAGTCCGCAGAGCGGGCAATCTGCCTGTTAAAACACAGGCTCAGATTAAAAATGCGGCACCGGAATAAATAATTCACTGAGTGCATCATTTAACCGGTCAGATAAAGCGCAGATTTAATCTTTAAAGCAGCCCCTGTGGCCTAAGGCTATATGCATAAATCAGGTTGATTCTTACAAAAATTTGATTCATTCTGAATAAGATAATTCATATCTTTTACACATAAGCACTTATTTCACTCTAATCATTACATGCTATGGCGGCTTGGTGTAGACAATTCACTTGTTTAGCGATAAAAATATCTTTAAGTTTACTGCTTTACCCCAATCCACCACGGCATCACCCAGCCTGTTATCCCTTGTTTTTATTATTCTTTCATGGATTAACCAGACTGCCGGCTCTTACCACAGACCGGCCCATACCGGAGTCAATATGAAAAAACTTCTGACAGGTTTTATTCTTCCCGGCCTGATTTGCACAGCCGCATGGGCGGGGGAAGCGAAAGTAAGCTGGCAAAACCCGGAAAAATATACCGATATCCGCTCTTCCCATGAATTACAAGAGCGCTTTGAAAAACGTATTTTTGAGCACTTTGAGCAGCTGTTTGCTGATCTGGCCAAGCCATTGCCCGGGAATAGCACACTGGAAATCACGGTTACCGATCTGGATCTGGCCGGAGAGATTCCGCCGCTTTTTGCGGGTCGCAGTAATGAAGTCCGCATTATTAAAGAGCTGTACAGCCCAAAAATCTCATTCAGCTATGTGTTTACCGATCAGGATCAGATTATTACCGGTACAGAAAACCTGCGGGATTTGAATTTTATGGCGGGGCTGAGCCGGCCGGTTAAAACGTCCGAATTTCAGTATGAAGATAAAATGATTAAACGCTGGTTCGCTCATAAAGCGTTTGAAAAAAACACCCCCGCCCGCTAACAGACGGGGTGCTTTTAATGCAGCAGGCAATAGGTCATATCGCTGGGGTCATGCTCTACCGCCCCCAGCCAGCAGCTGCCGCCTAAACGAGCCCCGCTGTCGCTGCTTAAGCTGGCCTGTGGCACGTCGCGCTGATCCAGTATCAAAGTGACGTCGCAGGCCAGACTATGGCCCAGAGCAAATTTAAGCAGCTCTCTTAATGAATGCGCCGCATCCATATCCGGTTGCAGGGCAGAAAACTGCGCCCAGCGCAGCGGGCCCAGTTTCAGATTCAGCTTGGTTTGCCTGTCCCAGATCCGGTCCCCTGCAAAGGCAGAAACGCCCAGCTCACAAGAACCTGCACCCAGCTGGGTTTGTTCTTCCAGCGGTAAATTCATCCACTGGCCGGCAAATTGGACCAACTCGGCCCGAAAGCCAAAGAATCCTTCAATCAGCGTGGTCAGCGCCTGGCTGGACATGGGTTTCTGGCTTAACAGGCCGGCGTAATACACAAACAGGTTTTCATTTTGCAATGCCCCCTGCCCCATCTGGGCCCGCAATGCCCCCAGGCCCATCCCACCCAGATCCAGTAAATTACGGCTAAAACCATCCTGCTCGCCGCTTTCTGCCTGCAGCCAAAAACGATACTTTTTCCATGCCCCATAAAACAGAGCAATGGCGCGATGACTGAAAATATCCAGAAAGGCATGCAAGGTAGGATCACGGAACTGCTGGCGGCGCTCGATCAGCAGCTCGGTGTAGCTGGTCGGCAACACACCACTTGGGCCGGTCAGCCCCATAAAGGCCACTTCCAGCTCATTCAATTCGCCATCGCCCGTGCTGACCGCGCTATAGCGGGTGATTTCACTGGCCGGATACGACAAATTAGCCACAGTACGAAAACGTAAACCAGCCGGCAGCGGGCCACGGCGGTCACCCCGCTTTCTGGCACTTAAACTTAATAATCTGACCGCCTGAAAAAAACCATATCCAGTGGGGTTGGCCAACAACTCCTGATCTAAATCACGGGGAGTCTGCCAGCGAGGGCTAGCCATAAAGCAATCCTTCATTTAATTGAATCTGCAGCACTTAAATAACCAGCGCTTCACCGGCACGGGCCGGCCATGAAGCCAGCTCCTCATGCTTAGTTTTAACCTTTAAACGGGTAAAACTATTGGGTGAGCAATACAGCGCAAAAAAGCGCTCCAGTACGCTGGCAAATAAATAAATACTGCCGCCCACATAATATTCTTCGTCCAGTGTCAGCGTAATTTCAGTGCCACGGACAAAGCCGGCAAAATCGCGGCCCAGCACCCGTGTTACCGCCGGAGCACTGCTGATGGCACTGATGCCCTGAATTTGCCGGGTATTCACCGGTGAATCGGATTGGTTATATAAAACCAGCATTTCTTGTAAGGCAGACCGGCCCGATTCAATCAAGGATAAATAATTCAGTGATAAATGCGACACCAGCCGCCATTGCAAACCCCGTTTTTGCGGCGGACGCAGGGTATTACTGGGCTTACGCAACAGCCGCACCCGTTTCACCACCGAATGGCCGGGCAGCGTAAAGTCGGTATGCTGCCCCGACTGATTGCCCCCAAAGGGAATCATTTCTGGCAAATCACGATTGCTGCAAAGCAATTCCAGACTCAGCACTTCGGCACCGGGGCGCACCGGATTAAAATCCAGATCCACCAGATGCAGCTCCAGATCGGTGCCTTTATCATCCTGGCGGGGAGACGCTTCACGGCTGGCATGCCAGTAAAATTTAGGCCCCTCTTTATCCACCCCGTGACGGATGGCATAAAACGGCATGACTTCTTCGCTGCTTTCCTGGCTGCCGGTTTTTTCCACCCGCACCACCCGCCGCAGCTGCATCACTTCAAAGGCCTGTTGTTTGCGGGCATCGGTCACCACCGGATAACTGGCCCTTTGATGCGTCACCCGGATCGGCTCCCCCGCCTGCACAAATAAATTAACGATCGGCGTGCAGCCCAGTTTGAAATGAGAAGACTGTAAATGATGCAACAGCCGAGCATGGCGCTCTGTATCGGGCCAGCGTTGCAGCAGGCACTGAATGACCAGCTTGTCGCCCTGAATTTTTAAAGCAACATCGGCCAGTTGCTGAAAATCAACAAATAAAAACTTATCCGGACAACTAAAATATTCAGTCAGTAAGCGATAACCCAAAAAGGAGCGCTCG
>JBOFGM010000241.1:0-2702 GCA_051649105.1 Iodobacter sp.
CCAATGCCGGACAAACCGAAAATCTGGATGCCATTACGGCCGTGGTACTGGGCGGCACCAGCTTATTTGGCGGGCGCGGTGTGATTATTGGTTCATTAGTCGGCGCGATGATTGTCGGCGTATTTCGTAACGGCTTGACGCTGATGGGCGTTTCATCGGTCTATCAGATTTTAATTACCGGCATTTTGGTTATTCTTGCCGTAGCCACCGACCAACTGTCCCGCAAAGGAGGCCGCTAATGAGCCAGCAAACCGAAAATACCACCCGCCCCTTAGTCATTGAGGCCAAAGGGCTGGTTAAACGCTACGGACAAGTCACCGCACTGGATGGCGCTGATTTTGAACTGCGCGCCGGGGAAATTCTGGCGGTCATTGGGGACAATGGCGCGGGCAAATCCTCCCTGATTAAAGCCTTGTCCGGTGCCATGACGCCGGACAGTGGCGAAATTTTACTGGATGGGCAAAGCGTTCATTTTAAAAGCCCGATCGAAGCGCGCCGCGCCGGCATTGAAACGGTGTATCAGGATCTTGCCGTGGCCCCCGCCATGACCATTGCCGAAAACCTGTTTATGGGCCGGGAAATCCGCCGGCAAGGCCTTCTTGGCTGCCTGGGTTTTCTGGATAAGCAGCGCATGCTTAAAGACAGCATTGCCTATATGCAAGAGCTGAAAATCGGCATTCGCTCCATGACTCAACCGGTGGAAACCCTGTCCGGCGGCCAGCGTCAGGGGGTGGCTGTAGCGCGTGCCGCGGCCTTTGCCCGCCATGTGGTGATTATGGATGAGCCAACCGCCGCTCTGGGGGTCAAGGAAGGCAATATGGTGCTGGAACTGATCCGCAATGTGCGTGACCGTGGCCTGCCCGTGGTTCTGATCAGCCACAATATGCCCCATGTTTTTGAAATTGCCGACCGGATTCATGTCGCCCGGCTGGGCCGCCGTGCCGCAGTACTTAATCCCAGGGCCATTACCATGAGCGATGCCGTGGCGGTGATGACCGGTGCCATGAAACCCGGGGATATTCCCGCCGAATGGCTGGCCAACTAAGCGCCTCTCCCCGCCCTGCTGCAGGGCGATCCTTGCATCGCCACTTACAGATTGGAGAATATAATGCTCAAAGGGATTGATCCGCTGCTCACCCCGGAATTGCTGAAAGTGCTGGCCGAAATGGGCCATGGTAATGAGATTGTGATTGCCGATGCCAACTTTACTGCCGCCTCGCTGGGGGCAGGAAAACCCTTGATTCATATGTCCGGGGCCGGCATTGCCCGCACCGTCAAAGCCATCATAAGCCTGCTGCCGCTGGATCAGGATGTCAGCCAGCCTGTGGGCTATATGCAAGTCAGTCATCAGCCTGACGGCTGGTGCAGCGCCCTGCAAAAACAAGTGATTGGTGAGCTGAACGGTGAGGGTCATGCCCTGCCGGCCCAGTGTGAAGCCATTGAGCGGTTTGCTTTTTATGAGCGGGTCAAACAGGCCTATGCGATAGTGCTGACCGGTGAGTTACAACCCTATGGCAATTTTATTTTAAAGAAAGGAGTGATTTGTGAGCCACTCGCCGGATAAATCATCGGCCAGCCCTGCGAGTAAACTAAAGCCCAGAGGCTCATCGCAAGGTGGCATGAGGCAATACAACGAACGCGTGGTCTTACAGGCGATCCGCCTGAATGGCCGCCTGCCCGGCGCAGAAATTGCCCGCCTGACTCGCCTGACTGCGCAGTCTATTTCACTGATTACCAAAAGGCTGCTCGATGATGAGCTGCTGATTAAAGAAACACCGCAGCGGGGCAAGGTGGGCCAGCCCTCCGTGCCTCTGGCCTTAAATCCGGATGGGGCCTTTGCCATTGGTGTAAAGGTCGGGCGGCGCAGCTTAGATATTTTATTAGTGGATTTCACCGGCACCGTCAGGGAGCGCTGGAATCTGAGCTACGACTTTGCCGATCCGGAACAAATCCTGACCCATATTGCCGCCTGCATTGAAAAAATAAAAGACCAGCTGGCACCGGGTTTGTGGGAGCGGGTACAAGGTGTCGGCATTGCCGCACCGCTGCATATGGGCGGCTGGCAACAGCTGCTGGGTCTGAATCCAGAGATTGTGGCCCGCTGGGAGCAGTTTCAGCTTAATGATGAAATTGCGCAGCTGACAGGTTTGCCGGTGCAATCCATTAAAGACACCAGCGCTGCCTGTGTCGCGGAACTCGTTGCCGGGCGCGGCCGGGATGTGCGCAATTTTGTTTATGTTTTTGTTGATACCTTTATTGGCGGCGGTCTGGTGCTGGACAGCCATTTACATATTGGTAAACATGGCAATGCCGGGGCTTTAGGCTCTTTATCCCTGGACATGAGTCCGCATCCTGGTGGTCAGAACAGCCCTCAGCTACTGAATGTGGCCTCTTTATATAAACTGGAGCGCCGCTTCAGCGAGGCAGGTCTGGATGGCACGGCCACCAGTGATCAGCGCGCCACCCTGCCAGAATACTGGCCGCATACCGAAGACTGGATTAACGAAGCCGCTCCGGCCATTGCCCAGGCGATGCTGAACAGCACCTGTCTGTTAGATCTGGAAGGCGTGATCCTGGATGGCTGTTTTTGCCTTACCGTCAAAGAAGCGCTGATTAAGGCCGTGGTGACCGCCATGGAAAATATCAATTGGGAAGGCGTTGTGCCGCCGCAAGTGCTGGCCGGCACCATTGGTTCCGATGCC
>JBOFGM010000242.1:0-2343 GCA_051649105.1 Iodobacter sp.
AACAGCTTGCCGGGCAGGAATATTCGGTCTCGCTGGGCCTGAATGCCACCACCTCGGTTGCCGCCGGAATCAGCAAAGCCATTGAGAAAGTCAGCGCCGGCACCACTCCGGTTCTGCAAGTAAAGGCCATCAATGAGAAGCAGATTCTGGATGGCGCGGTGATTTCGGCCAAATAATCCGGACGGGGCCCGTGGCCCTTTCGGGTAACAGATCGGACAGCATGTATGAAATGGCTTTATCTGACCGGGGCAGTGCTTGCTCTGGTCATTTACTTTAAAAAACCGGGGGATGCGCCAGCAGCTGCCGCCTCCCCCGCTCGCGGCATTGTGACGGCCTCTGCCATCGTTACAGCAATGCCCTGGCTGAGTGCGGCCTCTGCCGTGGGTTCGGTGGATCGCGTAAGGGACCTTGATGAAAACCATGATGGCATACCCGACGATGTAAACCGCTTTATCGACCATGAATATGCCACATCCAAAATCAGCCGGCTGGCGATGACGCAGCTGGCGCAAGGCTGGAGCGCCGCCATTCATGATGTGGATACGGTGGCACAAGCCAAAGAGGCCGGGGAAAAAATAGCCCGGGGGATTGCCTGCCTGATGAGCCCTGAAGTCGCCCAAAAAACCGGCAAAACACCCCAGGCCATGTATGAAGAACTGCTGAAAACCCGCGCCGAAATGCTGGGCACCCCTCAGCGGACCGAAGCTTATCTGCATTTTCAGACCCTGGCTTCAGGCCAGTATTTTGCGGATCCCCAAGAGCCTGCCTGCGACTTTAAACCCACAGCAACCAACACCCCCTGACAACCAGGAACCGATATGTTAAAACGCCTCGCCCTGCTGGCCACATTCTTATCCGGCCCGGCCCTTGCCGCCCCTTCTGCCATTGTGTTTGTCAATGGCATTCAAAACAGCTTTGATGATTCTGTTGCCAGTATGCAAGTACTGAAAAGCAATATGAAAGCCAAAAAGCTGGATAAAAACTATGTCTATGGCAATGCCTACAATGCCAGCAATGGTTTTTTCAGCGATATGTGGCAGGTCTTTCAGCAAAAAAAGAATGAAAGCCAGGATGCCAAAGATTTCTGGCGTCTGATCGATGGGGGCAGCGCCAGGGCGGGCTGGATGAACCAGGCGATTTACGATAAATATCTGAATGCCTTCAGCACCAGCTCCATGCCGGAATTACCCGAACATTTAAAAATCTACCGCCAATACCTGGCGGAGGATCGCAAGCTGGTGCTGGTGGCCCACTCTCAGGGCAATCTTTATGCCAATGCAGAACAAAATATGCTGATTTCCGGGCCGGTTACGATGCAGGGTAAAGTCAGCAGTGTCGGCGTGGCCAGCCCGGCGCAGTATCTGATGCCCAACTCCAGCTATATCACCTCCACCTGGGACCAGGTCATTGGCAGCTTGCGGCTGATTAAAAAGACCCTGCCTTCCAATATCAGCATTGGCTTTCACCCCAGCCAGGACACCATGGGGCATTCCTTTGTCAAAATCTATATGAATAATGACTTCCCGGCGGTAGAGCAAGTGCTTAAAAATGTCAGCCAGCAAGCCAGCTTATAGTCTTTAATCTGGCGAGGCGGCTGACGATACACCCTGCTTTGGCGTAAATATTTTGACTTAATTTATTCTGCCTTCGCCTTGCGAAATCACGGTCTGCGGCGTATCAATAGAGCTGCGGGTTTAAAGACTAAACCTGCATCTTTTATCTCACCTCGGGACCATAATAATGACCATTAAAGCGATCGGGATCTCTGGCAGCCTGCGTAAAGCATCCACCAACAGCGGCTTGCTGCGCTGTGCCAAGGCGAATCTTCCTGCAGATATGGAATTAGAAATCGTCGATATCTCGGCAATTCCTTTTTATAACGGCGATATTGCTGCGGCAGACCGTCCTGCCGCCCTGATTGAATTACTGGCTAAAATCACGGCCGCCGATGCACTGGTACTGGCCTGCCCTGAATATAATTATTCGCTGGCTCCAGCCCTAAAAAATGTAATCGACTGGGCCTCGCGTGAGCCAGACAATGCCGCCTTTAATGGCAAACCTGTTGCTATTCTGGGGGCTGCCGGCGGAATGGGTTCTTCCCGCTCGCAATATCATCTGCGTCAGGTTTGTGTCTTTGTAAATTTACATCCGCTGGCTAAACCGGAAGTCTTTGCCAATGCTTTTGCCGGCGGTTTTGATGCCAATGGGGATGTGACCGATGCGGCCATCAGCAAAAATGTGGCCGACCAAATGGCCGCGCTGCAAGCCTGGACCATGCAACTGCAAAAATAAGTACTGGGTTTAATTGGCTCAGCAAAATGCCGTTTGCCCTGCAGTGATGAC
>JBOFGM010000243.1:0-2714 GCA_051649105.1 Iodobacter sp.
GGAGTACCATTAATAAATATCAGGAAGACTTATCTTCTCGTTCAGAGGTGGCAGGGAAATATAATTTTTTTAGTGGATCTATTGGCGTTGAATTCAACTCTCAATCAATACATGATGCATCAAATGAATTTACACGAATTCAGCAATCAATTTCAGTGTGGTCTTTACGGCTGCCAGTGACTCCCTCATTAAGAAATTATTTGACGCCTGATTTTCGTGAGTATTTAGATAATTTACCACGGACGCCTGAAGCGGCGGCTAAGTTATTCCGGACTCATGGCAGCCATTTCTTAACTGGCATTATTATGGGCGGGCGGACAGTTTATGCATCTGCAACCGATAAGCTTCAAGTAGAGAGAACCTACTCGGTGGGCGTGACAGCAAAAGCCTCTTATGAGGGGTTGACCGGGCAACTTAGTGCAGAAAATGAAACAAAATTTAAGCAATCAATTTCAAGTTTCAGACAACTCTCTGAAAGTAGTTCATTTGTAGTTGGGGGGGATGGCGTTAAGGCTGCCGGGGCCTTTAATGGTGCAGCCGGTTTTGATTCCTGGCGTGAAAGTGTCGGTGATTCCCCTGATTTTGTTGATTTTGTTTCAACGATTCCCATGGAGGGAATTTGGGCTTTATGCGCGACCCGGGAACAAAGCGATTTTTTAAAAAATTATTTTGATAATACATGGGGGCCGGCACAATCTGAAGCATTGCAGGTATATGCAGATTATATTGATGAGTTGATCGTTATTACAGGAAAAAGCTCAGGTATAAATCCACCTGGTGGTTATGAAAAAGTTCCTTATGATCTTAATTCAAAGGCTGGTGGAGATTATATTTATCTTTGCTACCATGCATCAAGATATCAGCCTTTAAAAGACAACAAAAAGTGCATTACTGAATTAAAAATTATATATGGAAAAGATGCTCGTGCTCCGGAAGGGTTTGATAAATTACCTCAGGATTTAAATAAAGGTGCAAGCGGGGAATATGTTTACTTGTGCTATAAAAAAGAAGCTTATTCCAACAAGACCGCAATTAAGGGAATAACTGTAATTGGTGGCAGTGATGAGTTAATACTCCCACCTTATGATTTTGTGAAAGTAGATGGCGATGTTAATAAAGGGGCAGGGGGTGAATTTGTTTATATTTGCACCTCAACTTTAGGCTAAAAAAAGGCGGCTGATTAATTGCTGATTTGGTTGGCTGCCAGGTCAGCAATTATCATTGTTCTGGCTAAAGCCCCGCAATGATCGGGTGGCGAATTTTGGCGGAACCAGGTACCAGCGACAGCCAGCCTGAACGAGCCAATAAAGGAATGCATTAATGAATTGAACGAATTTCTGGGGAGGGGGTTGATTCGGTTTAACTCTGTTTTATTTTAGCGAATCAACAAATAATTAATTATAAATTTGTTGATGTGTTTTTATGAAAAAACTGAATTTTTCATTTCTTGATTTTTTTGCATTGGTATTTAGTTCTGGTGTTTAGTAGGCGGCTTGTCTTTTATATACTTAATGTTTATATAAAATTAACGGCGTTTAAAATGTATTTAAAAAAATATAAATACAGGTCTGAATGGCCTGTATTTATATTCTATAGGTTTTTGTATTTTTTATATAATTAAATGTAATTGTATAAAATTATAACTATGCTTAGAATAATTTATTTTTATTCCAGACAGATTGCTTTAATGGTGCTGCCAGGCATAACTGGTGTTTTCATTAGAGCGAGCCAATCAGTAGTAGTTACCTTTAATTGTTCAGCGAATGCTCCTTGAACTTGCTTCCAAGTTGAAGGAGATAAGGTATATGATGCTTGCGCCAAACTGTATTCAGAATGAAAGGTAATGTTTCCCTTGCTGGAAGATGAACTTATTTTAAACGTGCTGCAATATAGATTGAATTGTACATTGCCTTCACCATCTACTTGCAAAAGGTTTTGAGAAAAGTTTGAATCTTCTTGTGTTTGATTTGAATAGGATAAGGCGGCTTTAACCAGGTTCTGCACCGAAAGAATGATTTGGCTTTTGTCTTTTTCAAGAATGCCCTTGAAGCCACTTACGAAGGTGTCAATTAAAACATTTGCATCATGGCTTTGCTGCTTAATGTTGGTAGTTTGGGCCCACTGCAGAGTAACAAAAGGCATAGAGCTTATGTACTGACTAAACAGGAGAAAATGCTCCAAATTGCCGAATTTTTTTGGATCTAGCGGATTAAATTGCGCTTTGGTACGGCATAGATTAACCGCTGTTTGCATTCCATCAAAGACACTGATTGGGGCTGTCCCGGGAGTGGCCGCCGCATTGGCTTTATCCAGGTAATCGCCAACAGCTTCCGCTCTAAATGGGTTTTGAATTGAGTCGGCATTAGCCTGCAAAGATATAATCTCAGGGCTGGCCATAAATACACCCTTAGCGACGGGGATCTTTTCGTCACTTGTGATAAGTTTTAACCAGTGATCGGTATTTGTCTTAAGATTAGTCATTTTCGAAAATTCCTTTTTATCGTAAAAGTTAGTGGTTTAAACATGAAAATTTAGTTTGCTTTTAATCACTAAATTCATGTCTGGAGTTGGTCTTAAAGAGAGCGAACAAAAGAGTACCCTCATCAAAGACTTCTTAAGTCTATCGCATGCATTAAAACAGTCAAGTGTAATTTTTATGAAGTTTGTTGTAAGTTATTGAACTGGCTGACTGAGGTTTCCGCAGCTAATTTACA
>JBOFGM010000244.1:0-5967 GCA_051649105.1 Iodobacter sp.
GTTAACTTCAGTAAAAAGATCGGCTTTTCTAAGAAGGCTATCCGGGCCGGGGAAACACAAAGGCGTGCCAGCCAGATCCATTTCTGGAAGGATTCAAAAATGGCCCGCACGCAGGCCATGTAGTGGTGATGCAGTGGCCTAAACGGTAACAGGCGCGCTCAGGGTCTGAATCACCGCCACCGAATAACGGTCGGTTAATTTCAGTAAAAAAATCAGCTTTTCATAGCCCATCAAGGGCAGCGGTTTACCGGTGCTGAATTTTCTTTTTAACACCACAATGCTGTGCGAATTAATCCGGAATATTGTTTTTCTGGCAAAGTCCTCCGCCCAGGAACCATTAAAATGGTGAGTGGCATAATGAGGCTTACCGGGTTGAGGCGTGCAAAAATAATAAGATGGATAGATAATTTCATAGGGCGATAATCTCAGCTCGCACTGGCCGTTATAGGGTGAATTAATATTAAATTTACTTTTTAAATAACGGCTTATTTTGATGGTACTGGTTTCAAGATTTAATGCCCCCTGGTTAACAAACGCCGCACCATCATAGTCTTTCAGCAAATCACCAATAATCCGGTTATGTTTTTCCGCCCCCATCAGCGCTGTTACCGGTGCATAGCGGCTATTAAACTGCTCAAAGCCGGTTACAAATTGCAGATCGCGGAATTTCTCCACCGACTGCGTCAGCTCCAGATCGGAATCAAAATAAAATCCGCCAAAATGATACAGGGCATAGAGACGCAGATAATCCGAAACAAAAGCCCATTTTTTATGCGCATAGGCTTCCAGCGCATAGGGATTATTCAGAGCCAGTAATTTATCATTATCCCATTCAATAATCTGATATTCGGGCAAAAAGCGCCGCCAGCTCTCAATACAGCGATTAATCAGAGGATATTTTTCGGCATCGCCCACCCAGACAAAATGAATTATTTTAGGAATCATATTCAGCATCTCAGAAAATAAAACCGGCAGCTTTTCAATAAATAAGCCTGAACCGCAGCATTTATGCCGGCATAAAGCAAGGGCTGACCCGCGCGGTTTATCGATTCAGCAAGCGGCCCAGGACCGCCGAAGGCCGCAGCAGCCCTGCTGTGCCTAATTCCAGCAGGGAAATGATCTGCCTGCCCCTGATTTTATTGGCAATAGAAGAGCGATAAAATCGTCCGGATAAATCAGAAAATGTTTCATTTAACCGGCAAAGTACATTGCGCGTTTCCCATTGTTTAAAAAACAATTCCCAGGGCAATTCCGGCTGTTTGTAATGCCGCCGATAAGCACAATCCATCACATAAGCACAGCCACGATGAATTTCATCCTGCCGGTGCGGGCTTAATCCATCCATCCTGCAGCCATAAAGCGGCTCGGGAATATTAGCCACTTTGCAAAATTCGCTCAGGCGCAGACAAAAATCAAGATCTTCCCCCGCCCCGGTAATACGGTAACCACCGGCACTTAAAAAAGCGGCTTTACTAAAGATCACAGACGGGTAGCAAACACCGGCCTTACCCCGCAATAATTTGGCCCGGATACGACGGTGACCTTGATAAGCCCTGGCCATGGGTGTCACCCCTTCGGCGGTAAAAAAATAACCACCGGTACCCAGCATGGCAATCTCCGGATGCCCCGCTAAATAGCTCATTTGCTTTTCAAAGCGCTCCGGAGCTGAAATATCATTCATATCCATTCTGGCAATAAACCGGGTATCTGCCAGATAACAAAGCCGGTTTAAAGCAGAACCTAATCCCCGGTGAGGCTGAGTAATCAACCTTAAGCGCGGATCTTTAATACTGAGCAGATATTCTAATGAACCATCAGAGGAGCCATCATCAAGAATCAGCAATTTAAAATCGCGATAGCTTTGTTCTAAAATACTTTCCACAGCGGCAGGTAAACAGGGCATGCCATTAAATACCGGCAAAATGGCTGTCAGCTTAATCATCGGTCAGCTTCTCCCTGCGCACAATTCCGGCGCACAAATAACAAATTCCAATAAAATAGAGGCTGTAATAGCCGTTGCCATCCACCCCCCAGATGCTTTCTGCCGTCCATGCCGCCACACAGCGGCTGATTAATACGGCCAGCCCGCCCAGCGCCACCAGACGAATCCAGGGCAACTGGCTGGTAAAGCCATGGACAAATAAATACAGCATAGAAAAACACCACCAGACAATGGCAACCAGCCCCAAAATGCCTAATTCCCCCAGCCAGTGCAAATAAGCATTGTGAGACATGGCATTTAAGGTAATACCTCTGGCTTGATAAGATTTAAAATTACCCGGCCCGCTGCCGGTTAATCCTTCAATATTGCCCTGCATAAAATAGGCCAGCAATGCTTGCCGGTCGGCAGCTCCGTCCTGATTTCCCACAAACAGGCGATTGGCCTGTTGCATAACCCGGCCTTTATTGCTTTGCTCCCAATTGGGCCAAAGCAACAGAGCAAGCACCATAACCACGCTGACCAGGGTGCCCAAAACCTTCAGCGAGCGATTAACCAGCGGATAAGCCAGTTTAAGTGCCGGCAAGATCAGGGCAAAAACGGCAATCCCGGCAATTAAACCGACAATATCCGGACGGGACTGACTGGCCATCACATCAAAAAAGGCAACCAGAAACAGCCCCAGCGCCATATACGCTTTTTTCCCGGATAAAAAATACATGGCCAGCAACCCCAGGAAAGCATTAATAACGGAAAAGCCCCCTGTAGCGACTTTACCGGCGGCTAAAAACCAATGTTCAGTACCATTAACCGCATCTGTGTGCGGTACAAAATAGCCTGTGCCAGACAGATCAAGAAGGTGGAGTAAATGCACTGCCATTAAACTCTGATAAATCAGACATCCCGCCACCATAAATCCAAGCATCCATTCCAACTGCTCTTTTTTTAAATGAACCCGGGTCATTAATATCCCGATCAGCAGATACTGAATAAATTTAATGGTGGTGAAGATATATAAATTTAACGGCGCGGTGCCACTCTGAAAGACATTAAAAGCAGAGGATGCAATACACAGCATAACGGCCAGCAATAATGGATTGAGCACATATAAAAAGAAATGACCAGGCATGGTCGCCAGACTCCCCACCCGATAAATCACCACCATCATCATCAGATCAATGGCAAAAGCGGCGGCATTGGGGCCGATCAGCATCACGGGAATAGTCAATAGCGCCGACAGTAAAAACAAACCAAATAAAACTTCTGCCCGCCGGGTAGAGAGTGCGGTTCCAATAAAGGCCAGCAGCAGTATTAAAGTAATGACGTATTCCATTATTACTCCCCAAAAAATGGTGCTGACTGCTTGTCCCGGCGTGGCGGGAATAATTAAAGAGAGGGATCCGGGTCTTGCGGCTTCAAATAAAACCAGGCCCCCATCAGTAGCAGAAAATGAATCCCGCAAAAAAAGGCATATCCCGGCGCAATATCCTGCATATTTTGTTGTGGCCAGATCAAAGAAGCCCAGGCGATAAACCCGGCAGCAGCGGTGATTTTTGGCAGTATTTGCAGCAGAGCAGGGCCCTGCAAATGCCCTTCAATCACAAGGCAAAGCCCGCTCAGACCATAAGCCGTAATCAGAGCGGGCAAAACCTGCCTGGCACCGGTAAATTCGGCTCCAAAAATAAGCGGAATCAGCAGCAGGGAAATAAAATAGAGAGCGATACCTGCCAGGCATTGAATCAGTAATAAACCCAATCCATTTGTTATTAAATGAGCCGTATCTGTCTGGCTTGGCGCTCCGGCTTTCAATGCAAAAAATGAAATCACGCCAGGAATTACCAGCATCAATTGGGCAATGGCCGTGGACGCCATATAAATCCCCTGAAATCCGGCCGTTGCAAGCATGGTGACCACCAATAAATCCAGCCGCAATAACACGCCAGCCGCCGTATTGGCCAGTGCAAAGCGCCGGGCTCGCCGGATCACGGTTAAGGCTGAACGAATCGAGGGCCAGGGACGGCCCATTTTCCCCGCCGCTCCATCCAGACAAAAAACAAAAACCATCACCACCGAGACGGCATAACAAAGGGTCAGCAGCAAAACCGATAATGACGAGAAATAAAATAAAGTCATTAATAAAACCGGAAAAATCAATGCCAGCATCAAGCGGGATAAATTAAGCTGAATAAAATTTTTACGCCCCAGATGCAGAGCCTCAATAGCCAGAATGCTGTGATTCAGCGGCAAGATCAGTATAAAAATACTGGCCTCAGCAAATAAATAATGCCGCGATTCAGGAATAAAGCATAGAAGCAGCAGCATGGCTCCAGCGGCTGCAATCAGCCCGGAAATTAACCCGGCATAAACCGCCTCGCCTTTATGCGCAGCAGGGTTTATTCCAGAACCTGCCTGCAATGTAATTTGCTGCGGCACGCCCAATAATAGCCAGCCACTGGCAAGGGCTGAAAAAACCTGTGCGGCAGAAAAATCGCCCCACCCTGCCACCCCCAGAATTCTGGCCAGCAAAACCGCCTGTAAAAAATTTAACCCCACTGCGATCACGGCAATAAACGGGCTGGAAAATAGTTTCCGCGGCATTGTGCTGCGCATAGTGGGGAAAGAAAAATCAGAGCTGGGTTGCACAGGGTGACATCCTTTATCCGGCCATAATGGGAGCTATTTGCCAAAAAAATACAATATTTTATGTATGATTCTTTCGCTGGCCCGGCCATCTCCATAGGGGTTCTGCGCCATACTCATATTTTTATATTTAATTTCACTGCCTAATAATTCATTGACCGATTCAATCATGATGCGGATATCGGTGCCGACCAGTTTCACCGTACCGGCCCGCACCGCCTCCGGACGGTCGGTGGTATCCCGCATCACCAAGACCGGCTTACCCAGCGCGGGGGCTTCTTCCTGAATGCCGCCCGAATCAGTCAGAATCAGACAGGAATGGTCCATTAAATAAATAAATGGCAAATAGGACTGAGGCTCCAGCAAATAAATATTGCCAATTTTCCCCAGAATACGATTAACCGGTTCCCGCACATTGGGATTGATATGCACCGGATAAACAATTTGCAGATCGCGGTGCTGCTCCGCCAGAGCAGATAAACCCAGACAGATATTTTCAAACCCCTGGCCAAAACTTTCACGACGATGCCCGGTAACCAGCAGCATTTTTTTATCCGGATCCAAAAAAGAGAATTGCTCTGCGAATATCTTATTCAGCCGGGGATCATGCTCTAATTTATCTTTTACCCAAAATAAAGCATCAATCACCGTATTACCGGTAACCGTAATATGCTGAGCCGGAATATTTTCTGCCAATAAATTATTTTTTGCCATGACCGTCGGGGCAAAATGTAAATCGGCAATTGCGGCGGTTAATTTACGGTTTGCCTCTTCCGGCCAGGGTGAAGCCAGGTCTCCCGTACGCAGCCCGGCCTCGATATGGCCAATTTTAATTTTCTGATAAAAAGCGGCCAGACTGGCAGAAAAAGTAGTAATAGTATCCCCATGCACCAGAATTAAATGCGGTTGAAAATCCTCTAATACAGGTTTCATCCCCAATAAAACGGTACTGGTGATTTCATCCAAAGACTGACCCGACTGCATAATATTTAAGTCATAATCGGGCACAATGGCAAACAGGCTTAATACCTGATCCAGCATTTTTCGCTGCTGTGCCGTAACACAAACCCGTGCCTCAATGGCCTGCTCTGCAGCCAGTGCATGCACCAGCGGGGCCATTTTAATTGCTTCAGGCCGGGTACCAAAAACAGTTAAAATTTTTATACGCATGATCATTCCATGTATAAATCAATCACCGCCCCGGAATACAGCATATTCTAATAAAATAATTATAAAATAAACCATTAAAATCAAATCATATTTTTCCATTTATTTATTTCAATTGAATGTCAGAAAATCATAAAAAAAATCATCAATATATAACGATTATCGAATATATAAACAGCACAAAAAACATCCTGCAAATATTTCGCAGATTTGAAAATTCA
>JBOFGM010000245.1:0-1743 GCA_051649105.1 Iodobacter sp.
AATATATACAGCGAAAATACATCCGGTTATCCAATCTGATTTATTTTTTGCCGGAGAGCCGGCATCAATCTGCCGCGCAATACTTTACCAACGATTCCATTAATCAATGGTTTCTGCTGATTTAATACTCATAGTGTTAATTAATGGCGCTGTGTAATCGGGTCACACATTAAATAATAAATATTCAGAACAGATAAATATAACGCTGAATAAATATTTAATATAAATATTTTTAATAATCCGCTCTCTGTCAATCCCAATAAGGAAACACCATTATGCTTAAAAGCAAATCAAATAAAATCAATCTGATGATACTCACGGCGTGCCTGGCGACATCGACCGCATTTGCAGCACCCATTGATAAAACCGAATATCTCAAAACACAAAATAAAATCAGCAAAGACTACTCTGCCAGCAAGGCCGCATGTAAACCGCTCACCCAATACGCCAAAGATGTTTGTATCGAGCAAGCAAAAGGGAAAGAAAAGGTTGCCCGGGCAGAGGTGACATATCGCTATACCGGAGCATCCAAAGATGCTAAAAACATCCATATCGTCAAGGCCGATACGACTTTCTCGCTGGCCAAAGAGCTATGCAATGATAAAGCAGTAAATACCAAAGACATTTGTATTGCTCAAGCTAAAGCCACTCATACAGAAGCCATTCGTGCCGCTGAAATGACGACCGAGGTCATGGACTCAAGCCATGATCGCAGCAAGGCCGCCAAAGAAAAGTGCGACGCTTTTTTTGGTGAAACCAAAGATAAATGCGTGGCTAATGCAAAAAGCCAATACGGCCAATAAAACGCGGTTAAAAACGGTGAATTGCGCCACGCCAAAAGCAAATAGCGTGGCGCAATAACGCCATAAGTCACATAAATACCCGCAGTCAACGTGTTGCAATAGCCGCCATTCAAATGAATCTGCCCCTCCCGGTCATAATCTCCGCCATTTCAGCAACCAGAGCCGGGCACGGCTTTTTGAGCCCTGTCACGCGCCCAGGGTCTCATTGATTCCGAACAGTTTGATCTGGCCTCCCCGGGATGCGATACAAAACTAAAGTAACGAGCGGCAGTCTTGCCGCCCGTCACCGGTTTATTCAGTCACGATGTGCAGCACAATCAGATGGGGCTGTTGATCATCAGACCATTGCACGAACGATCCTTGCACGGTCTGACCGTTTTCACTCATCTGCACGAAGCCCAGAGCTTGCGCCTCCGTTGCCGGGCTTTGCTGGATTTCAATCTCATAGAGCGTTGAGCCGTATCGATATTAAATCTTAAACTGCGTCCAGCCGGCCGGAATACAGGGGGTCATAGTCAGACGATCGCCCTTTCGGCCAAAACCCAGTAAAGACGCCAGGATCAAACGGTACATCCAGCCCGCCGATCCGGTATACCAGCTCCACCCGCCGCGCCCTATATCCTGCGACAGCGCGTAAACATCGGCGGCAACCACAGAAAAATAAATATCATACATTGCATGGCAACACGCTGAATCCTTAAGCTCCATTCTTGCTTTCGCTTATTTCATTGTGAGCGCATAGCTTGCTTTATCTGCCTGATAACAACTGCAACATACTTTTTCTAAACCATTTCGGTTAATAATTTCAATATTGCCGCGACGGTAATGAATTAATTCTTGTTGCTGTAATGCGCGCGCCGCTTCCGTCACCCCTACCCGGCGAACCCCCAGCATATAAGCAAGAAATTTCTGGGTAATATGAAATTGATTTGAATGCGCC
>JBOFGM010000246.1:0-4009 GCA_051649105.1 Iodobacter sp.
ATACCAATATGGGAAAGCAGGCGGAAAATATTTAAAAACGCCAGCGAGCGCCAGTGCATTTCGGTATGAAAGGCGGAGGATTGTGCCTGAGGAGGGGAAGAAAGAAAGCGAACCAAGAAACGCCCTTGGCCCGCGTGAATGCATAAAATCGCTGCAAAACGACGACAAAGCCCGATAACAGTGAGAAAAGCAGTGTACTCAGGCCAGTTTTAAATCAGGCCGGCCGGAGCGTGATTGACGACTCCGGCCAGCGGCCTGTCTGAGAACACTTTCTTGCTCTTTCTGACACTAATGGCCCGAAAAACGCATAATTCTTACTACGCGTTCAGGTGCATCTTCAAAAAAACGGGTCAGTTCAAAAAGAGCTGATTCATACACCTTACGTTTAAATTCAATCACCGAATCCAGTGGTGACCAATATTCTGTCCAGCGCCACGCATCAAACTCAGGATGAGTGGTTCTGCGCAAACATACATCTGAATCATGGCCTACTAAGCGGAGCAAAAACCAAATTTGTTTCTGCCCTCTATACGTGCCACGCCACTCACGGCGAACCCAATTTGTTGGCACATCGTACTTCAACCAGTCCCTTGTGCGGCCAATGATTTCAACATGCTGAGGACCCAGTCCTACTTCTTCCATCAGCTCGCGATACATCGCCTGTTCGGGTGTTTCACCCTGTTTAATACCGCCTTGCGGAAACTGCCACGAATGCTCTCGCACTCGTTTTCCCCAGAAAACCTGGTTTTGCCGGTTGATGATGATGATGCCGACGTTAGGCCGATAGCCATCACGATCAAGCATATCCTTACCTGCATCATTGGTTAGTTAACTTGATTTTTCCACATCCTACCCTGCTTGGAAACAGGTATTACATCCAAACAGAAAGTAAATGACAGATTTTATATAAATAGTTTTCTGTCGTTATGCGGATTCATCCGGGCCAGATCTGCCACAAACTCAGGGAACTCCAGCCCCAGCTGGGTTTCCAGCAGTTTGGCGCGTTCAGCCAGCTTGTCCCAGGTCGGATTGTTTTGCCCGCGACGAAAAGCAAACGCAATCACGTTTCCTTTCTGTCTTGCAGGTAAACATAGCACGCGGCCTTCAAAGACTTCGCCCAAACGCTCTAAATAGTGGTTAAAACGCCGGTCGGCCCCCCAAAGATTCACCGCCAGCACACCATTGTCTGACAATCTTTGCTTACAAGCTGTAAAAAAATCCACGGTAGCCAGCGGCTCCGCAATGCCGGTCGCCGAATAGGCATCCATCATAATCAAATCACTGGATGCGTCTTCCATATTGTAGACATAGGCCGCACCGTCGGTGCACAGCACCTCCAGGCGATCATCATCAGGGGGCAGGCAAAACATAGAGCGGGCCACGGCAATAACCTGCGGATGCAACTCAGCACAAGTCAGCTGCGTATCCGTCAGCTTGTGGTGCACCCATTTCGCAATGGACCCGCCACCCAGCCCGATCAGCAAAGCGGTTTTAGGCAGCTCGGTAAAGAGCAGATAACCAAACATGCAACGAGAATAAGACAGGATCATTTCATTAGGATCAGACACGCGCATCGCACTTTGCGTGTCGTCAGCACCAAAATGCAACTTACGAACACCCTGCGATTCTGACACGTCAATCATGATTTCATCGCCACCACGGCGGGAAGTGCGTCGGCCCAGCATCATGCTTCTCCACAGGCAGCGGCGACCTGAATAGGTTTACGGCTGTCCATAATTGAAATTCTGGCCGGATCGGTAAAGGTTTCTTTATCAAATGCCTTGTCACCATCTTCACGCGGCTGGCCATCGGCCTTGATATGGGCAAAATCAAACAGGCTGGCATCGGCCAGATGAGAAGGCACTACATTGCAAACCGCTGTAAACATGGTTTCCAGCCGGCCCGGAAAGCGCTTATCCCAGTCACGCAGCATATCGGCAATAATCTGCCGCTGCAGATTAGGCTGCGAACCACATAAATTACATGGAATGATTGGAAATTCGCGCGCGTCGGCATAGCGAATAATGTCTTTTTCTTTGCAATAGGCCAGCGGACGAATCACCACATGCTTGCCGTTATCTGACACCAACTTGGGTGGCATGCCCTTAAGCTTGCCGCCATAGAACATATTTAAGAACAGGGTACTGAGAATATCGTCGCGGTGATGACCCAGCGCGATCTTGGTCGCGCCCAGCTCTTCTGCCACACGATAGAGAATACCGCGGCGCAGGCGGGAGCAAAGGCTGCAGGTGGTTTTCCCCTCTTCGATCACGCGGGTCACAATGCTGTAAGTGTCTTCTTCGATAATCCGGTATTCAACACCGATGCTGGCCAGATAAGCGGGCAGCACTTCTTCCGGAAAGCCTGGCTGCTTTTGATCCAGATTAACCGCCACAATACTGAAGTTAATCGGCGCAGATTTTTGCAGGCCCAGCAAAATATCCAGCATGGTATAGCTGTCTTTGCCGCCTGACAGGCAAACCATCACGCGGTCGCCCTCTTCAATCATATTAAAATCATTAATTGCATCACCCACATGGTGACGCAGGCGTTTGGCCAGCTTATTAAAATTGTACTGCTGCTTTTTTTCAGTTTCGGAAAGAGTGGTATCAGTCATACGGGGCACCAATGCAGAGCAGGGCGCAATGCGCCCTGCCGTAGATTCTTGAATTAATGCGGATTTTACCCGATTCAGACCGCTTACCGAAGAGATTACGGGGATTTTATTCCCAAACGGAACCGCATAAGGCCGGATATCCCGCTGGCACCGTCTAAGAAAACCTTGATGCCTTCCCGCAAAAAGCGCCCCCCATCACCCGCGCTCCTGTTTAAAGCAGATCCCCGCGAGCGGCGCATCTCCGTGGCGGCTTAAGACCCGATGCCCTTAAAGCACCACGCTTCTGCCACCATCCACCGGCAAAATCACCCCGGTCAGATAAGGTGCTTCCAGCAAGAAGTGAATGGCCTGCGCCAGATCTTCCGGCGTGCCATTGCGGCCCAGTGGAATGGTAGCCAGAATCCGCTCCCGCTCGGCATCATCAAACACCGATTCGCCATCGGGCCAGATATTGGCACCAGGGGCCACGGCATTGACTCTGACCAGCGGAGCCAGATCCCGGGCCAGCGATTTGGTCATCGCCACCAGCCCTGCCTTGGCAATGGTATAGATCGTATGATTTTTATAAGGCCGGTCGGCATGAATATCGGCGATAGAAACAATCACACCACCCGTTTTCTTCAGCTCGGCAGCGGCGGCCTGAGCTAAAAACAAAGGGGCTTTTAAATTGGAGCCTAATAAATCCAGCCAGGCGGCCTCACTGAATGAGCCCATCGGCGTAGGAAAAAAGGAGGAGGCATTATTAACCACGGCATCCAGCCGGCCAAAAGCGGCAATGGCTGCCGCAACCAGCTCTGGCAAGCGCCCGGTGTCTAATAAATCTAATTGCGCCAGTGCAACGGAACCCGGACGCACTGCATTGAGCTCATCGGCTAATTGCTGCGCCTCGGTCACCGATAAACGATAGTGCAGCAGTACTCTCCAGCCACGGGCATGTAAATACCGGGCCAAACCAGCCCCGACTCTTTTCGCTCCGCCCGTAATCAATACCACTTTCTGCTGCATATTCTCCCCTTGCCCCATACAATATTGTTTTTATGCCTGCGATTTTCCAGCCCTGATGACTAATCCGCAACTCCCTGTGCCATCCAGCGAAGCGCTTGCCGCCAGCCAAGCCCTGATCTTACATATTCGCAAGGCCATCCAAGCCGCTGGCGGATGGGTTTCCTTTGCCGACTATATGCGAATGGCGCTTTATACACCGGGTTTGGGTTATTACAGCGGCGGCGCTGCCAAATTTGGCAGTGCGGGTGATTTTATTACAGCCCCGGAAATCTCACCGTTATTTGGTACCTGTGTTGCAAATACGCTGGCCCATGCCCTGCAAGAATGCGGCGGTGATGTACTGGAAATTGGAGCGGGCACCGGTCAGCTGGCGGCGCAAATTTTGCT
>JBOFGM010000247.1:0-1939 GCA_051649105.1 Iodobacter sp.
ATTTTATCGAATGCCGAACGCGCTGCGCAGCTGATTCAAAGCTTTAAGCAAGTCGCCGTTGATCAGACATCCGAAGCCCGCCGCAGCTTTGAGCTGGGGGAATATATGGATGAAGTGATTATGAGCTTAAAACCCACGCTCAAACGCACTCTGGTACGGATCGAAACCGCCTGCAACGAAAAAATTCTGCTCGATGGCTATCCGGGCGCTATCTCACAGATTATTACTAATTTTCTGACTAATGCGCTGGCTCATGCCTTTAGTGAAGGGCAAGAAGGTCTGATTACCCTGAGTGCCTCTCAGACCGATCATATGGTCACGCTGCGCTTTGAAGATAACGGGGCCGGTATTGCACCTGAAAACCTGAATAAGATTTTTGATCCTTTCTTTACCACCAAGCGCGGCAGCGGTGGCAGCGGTCTGGGCCTGAATGTGGTTTATAACTTAGTCACCCAGACACTGGGCGGATCTTTGGTTGTGAACTCCGAACCCGGTAAGGGCACTTGCTTTATTGCCTGCTTTCCGTTGGTGGCTCCTCTGCCCAAGGATGGCAAGTCAGCCTAAAATCCGCCGTAATCTGGTATCCTTACGCCCATGAAACATGCCATCCTATTTTATTGCCGCCCCGGCTTCGAAGCCGATGTGGAGGCCGAATTCACCTTTAAAGCCGATATCCCTGGGAAATGGGAGATTGGCGAAGGGTTTTGCCTCTTTTTACCTAAGCGTCCTGCCGACTGGGATAAGCTTTATCGCACACTGGAATGCAGCGACTGGGTTTTCCCGCGCCAGATTATCTTTGTGGCTGAAGCGATTTATCTGCCGCCCCGTGACCGCCTGACACCGATTCTTTCAGCTCTGGACGCCCTGCCCGAAGCCCATCAGGGCCCATGGCGCGAAGTGTGGCTGGAGTATCCGGACACCAATGACGGCAAAGAAATCTCTTCTTTCAGCCGTAAATTTGGTGCGCTGCTGGAAGGCAAACTGGCCGCCAAAGGTTGGGCCAATAAAGCCGATGCCAGTGCCCGCCTGCATTTATTTTTTCCAACCTTAGAACGGGTTTATATCGGTTTTACCCGGCCTGATTTTTCTGTGAACTGGCCGCTGGGTATCCCGCGTCTGAGAATGCCAACCGATGCGCCCAGCCGCTCAACGTTAAAGCTGGCTGAAGCCTTTATGATTTTAGTGCCTGAATCCGGGCAGATTAAACAGGGTATGAGCGCCGTGGATTTAGGCGCTGCGCCTGGTGGCTGGACCTGGCAAATGGTCAGCCGTGGCTGCAGTAAGATCTATGCCATCGATAACGGCCCGATGAAAGGCAGTATGGCCATCCACCCCAATGTGAAACATTTGCGTGAAGATGGTTTCCGCTACCGGCCTAAAAGCCCGGTGGACTGGCTGGTTTGCGATATGGTTGAACAACCGGCCCGTATTGCCGCATTAATTTCCGACTGGCTGGTCAAGGGTCATGCCCGTCAGGCCATTTTTAATTTAAAACTGCCAATGAAAAAACGCTGGAATGAATTTCAGCGTTGTATGGAAATTATTGATGATGCGCTCGATGGTGCAGGTATTCGCTATCAAATCCGTGCCCGTCATCTTTATCATGACCGCGAAGAAGTCACCTGTTTTCTGACCAAGGTAAAGCGCTGAGCTCAGGCTTTCGTTCTTAGCAGTAAAAAAGCACGGCGTGCGCTGAATAACCATCAGCAACGCGCGTGCTTTTTTATATTTATTTAAAAATTTCAGTTGTTATTTTACTGTTTTATAAGAGAATATATTCATTTTCAGCCACTAAAAATCAGGGATATCGTATGTTTAAAGAATTCAAAGAATTTGCAATGCGTGGCAATGTGATCGACTTAGCTGTCGGTATTATTATTGGCGCGGCATTTGGCAAGATTGTTGATTCACTGGTTAAAGATATTATTATGCCGCCCAT
>JBOFGM010000248.1:0-6266 GCA_051649105.1 Iodobacter sp.
AGACTATGGGACACCCGGCCGAGGCAGAGGAAATTCTGACTAAATTTGCCGAACAGGTGCCTGCTGACGATATCGTCGCCAGAAGCCCGGCACGCAGTAAGCCTCGTATCAGCGCCTTGGTTTCAACGTATAAATCGGCTGAATTTATTGCCGAATGCCTTGATGACCTGTTGGCGCAAACCATCAGCGATCAGATTGAAATTATTGTGATCGATGCTAATTCGCCGGAAAACGAAGGCGAAATTGTTGCGGCTTATCAGGCCCGGCACAGCAATATCCGTTATGTCCGTACCCCGGAGCGGATCGGGATTTACCCTGCCTGGAATATGGCCATTGAAATGGCTCAGGGGGATTACCTGATCTCGGCCAGCACCAATGACCGGCTGTGTAAAAACTCCTGCGAAATCTTGCTGGCCGAGCTTGATGCCGATCCACAGCTGGCGGTGGTCTATGGGGATTCGCACTTTACCCGGCTGGCGCATCAGGAATTTGATACCGCCGTGGTGCAGGATGGTCAGTACTGGCCGCCCTATACTTTTGAAATGTTGCTGGTTTGCTGCATGGTGGGTTGTCATCCGATGTGGCGGCGCAGCCTGCATGCAGAAATGGGCCTGTTTGATGAAAGCTATGTCGCCATTGGCGACCAGGATATGTGGCTGCGCTTTGCCGAGAAATATCCCCTGAAGCATATTGATTTTGTAACCGGTTTATTCTGGAAAACCGATGATTCCTTGTCGGGTAATGCCGATGTGGCGCTGCCTGAAATTAACCGGGTGCATCAGCTGTATCAGCAGCGCTATGCTTATCGCCAGTTTTTAGCCCAGAGCGCTTTAAATCAGCAGAGCTTAAACCACTACAGCCAGAGAATTAACAGCGCGGGCCGCACTTTAAAACTGCAGCTGTTTATTCTGGATGAAACCGGCGACAGCCATGCTGTGGCTCAGAGTATGAATTCGGTAACCCGCCAGTATTATCAGGGTGATTTGCAGCTGACTATTGTGTCTGTTGCGCCGTCCGCAGCAGGGCAGACCGGCAAAGTGCAGTATCAGCAATACAGCGGCGAGCCATGGCCGGTGATTAATCGCCTGGCAGAAGACACGGCGGGGGATTGCCTGGGGGTGCTTCGCGCCGGGGACGAGCTGGCTCCGCAGGCCTTATTAATGATGCTGGACGCGCTGCTTTACACCAGTCAGACCCGGCTGGTTTATGCCAATGAAGATCAGCTGGAAAAATCAGGTTTACACAGCCAGCCGCGCTTTTTTGCCGGCGAAGCGCTGAATACAATTTTTGCCGCCGGGTTCGCCCGCTTTGCTTTACTGGAGCGGGATAGCTTTATTGCACTGGGTGGGTTTAAACAGGGCTTGCATGAGTATGCACTGCGGCTGTTTAAACAAAATATGGCCAGCGCTTTAACGCATCTGGATGCCGTTTTATATCATCAGCGCAGCGATGCCACCGCAGTTCGTATTCTGCCTTCTGCCGCCCAGCCTCTGGCTTTGCCGGAAAATACCGGCTTTGTGATGCCTAAAGTGGCGGTGATCCTGCATCTGGGCAGCCTGGATTTATGGCCGGATCTGGCCGCTCAGTTAAAGGCTTCTGCCGGTGCTTTTGATCTGTTTGTGACGGCCAACTCAGCCATTTACCGGCAGGTGATGCATGCCGTGGCGGTTGATTTCCCTGCTGCTCAATTTATTCAGGCAGAGCTTCGCGGCAGCCACATTGCGCCCTTTTTGCTGGTAATCAGCCAGATTGATGCAACGCAGTATGAATATATTTGTAAATTACATACGCCCGACACCATGCCGGCCGAAGGCTGGGAGGCGTGCAGGGCCAGGTTGTTGTCTTTGCTGCCAGCACAAGCCTTGTTGTCCCGCTTTGTCAGCGAGCCGGATTTAGGGATTCTTGCCGCCGCAGACAGTCTGCGTGGTGCTACAACGCCTGCGGAAGTTACCTTACGGTATATCCGTGAATTAGAGCCGCGGCTGGCCTTTGATCTGGCTGGTGTTCAATATGAATATCCCCGTGATGCGCTGTTTTGGTTCCGCGGTAAGGCTTTTCTGGATTTAGGCCTGTTTGGCTTGTCACAGGATGATTTTGACCAGAAGCCAGCTCAGGAAGAGGGCTCTCTGGCCGAGGCGCTGGAATATCTTTTCCCGCTGCTGGCGTTTAAACATGGGTTTATGACCCGGCAGGTTGGCGGGCCTGACGACACAAAAAATCCAACGCAAAAAGGCACTATCTATACCCGCTGGCTGGAGCAGCAGCATTTCAGCCGTGCGCAGGCTGAGCTGATGGATCAGTATTTTGCACAGCAGGGTGAGCCTGCGTTGTCGGTGTTTATTATCGACCGCGAAGGGAATCAGTCGCTGATTATTCAGACCATCAACAGTATTACCCGCCAGCTGTATGGCAATGTGAGTATTGCGGTGTTCTCTCCGCTGGAAAACCCGGCTCCGCAAAGCAGTATCGGCTGGGTTCAGTCGGGTGAAAATCCTTACCGGGAAGCGCTGGAGTATGGCCGTCAGAGCACGGCCGACTGGTTAGGCTATCTGGAAGCGGGCGATCAGTTTTTGCAGAATGGCTTATTACTGGCCATGCCGCAGATTGTTCAGCATCCTGAATGGCAAGTGGTGTATTGCGATGATGATGTGCTGATGGAGGATGGCGAGCCGGATTTCCCACGGTTTAAGCCTGATTTTAATCTGGATCTGGCCCGCAGTATTCCTTACGCCGATGGGTTTGTTTTATTAAAACAAACCGCACTTACTCAGCTGGATTTCAGCGATGGCGCAGGTCATGGCGCAGAACAGATTGAAGTCTTGTTTCGGGTGCTCGATACCCTGGGTGCCGGTGTGATTGGTCATGTGCCCGATCTGGTGTGTCACCTGAGGCTGTCCTGGCACCGGGCGCTGGAAAATCCTCAGCGTCAGCAGGCCTTTGTGAGCGCGGTTGAAAAACATCTGCAGCGTAATCAGATCCCGGCCAGGATCTTGCCGGGCGAGGTTAATGGCAGTTTCCGTGTGGTGTATCAGCATGATGCACAGCCTCTGGTCAGTATTATTATTCCGACCAAAGATCAGCTGGAGATGCTGCAGCGTTGTGTTGAAACCTTGCTGGAAAAAACCACTTATACCAACTATGAAATTTTGCTGGTGGATAACAATAGTGAAACCGAGGAAGCAAAAGCCTATTTAGCCGGCCTGCGTGCGCTGGGCAGCGATCAGATCCGAGTGCTGTCTTACCCAAAACCGTTTGATTTTTCTGCCATGAATAATATGGCGGTGAAAGAGGCGCGGGGTGAGTATCTGATCTTATTAAATAATGATACGGCGATTATCCGGGGAAACTGGCTGGAAGAGATGCTGCATCATGCCTTGCGATCTGAAGTCGGCATCGTCGGGGCCAAATTATTATATCCGGATGGTACCGTTCAGCATGCCGGGGTCATTGCCGGCCTGCGCGGGCCGGCCGATCATCCGGGTATCGGCGCTAAGTTTGATCACTCCGGTTATATGCACCGCCTGCTCCTGGATCAGAATTACTCAGTGGTGACGGCCGCCTGCCTCATGATCCGCAAATCGGTTTATGAGCAGGTCGGTGGCATGGATGAGCAAGATTTTAAAATTTGCTATAACGATGTGGATCTGTGCCTGAAAGCCGGGCAGGCTGGTTATCTGGTCGTTTGGACGCCTTATTCGGTGGTTCTGCATGAGGGCAGTGTCAGCCAGCACCGGATTAATCCGCATCAGGCAGAGGCAAAGCTGCTGCGCCATGAAAGAGAGCAGGTTGCGATGTACCGCAAGTGGCTGCCGCAAATGGCGCATGACCCTGCTTATAATAAAAATCTGACATTAAGTGGCAATGGTTTTGAACTGGAAGCCAGAACGCAGCTGACTTGGTCGCCATTAAAATGGCATCCGTTGCCGGTGGTGTATTGTCATCCGGGGGATCAGTCGGGCTGCGGCCAGTACCGCATTATTCAGCCGTTTAATGCATTGGAAAGTGCCCGTCTTGTTACCGGTGCGATTGCTTTTGATCTTCTGCCGGCCTTTGAGCTGGCCAAGCTTGCTCCGGATTCACTGATCTTTCAGCGCCAGATTACAGAAGATCAGATTGAAATTTTGCGCAGAACCAAGTTGTTTTCACCCGCATTTAAGGTGTATGAGCTCGATGACTATCTGATCAATGTACCGATGAAAAGCGCGCATCGCGGGCATCTGCCTAAAGATGTGGTGAAATCCATGCGCAAAGCGCTGACCTTTACGGATCGCTTTGTGGTGTCGACCGATGAGCTGGCTAATGCCTATCAGGATCTGCATCCGGTGATTCATGTGGTGAATAATTATCTGCCGGTGCCACGCTGGGGGAATTTGGTTTCTGAACGTCGGACCGGCAAAAAACCACGGGTTGGCTGGGCAGGCGGCATCAGCCATACCGGCGATCTGGAGCTGATCGCCAGTGTGGTGCAGGCTTTGGAAAATGAAGTGGAGTGGGTGTTTTTGGGGATGTGCCCGGATAAATTACGTCCGTTTGTGCATGAGTTTCATCGCGGGCTGCCGATTGAGCTTTATCCGGCAAAGCTGGCCAGTTTAAATCTGGATCTGGCGCTGGCGCCGCTGGAACATAATATTTTTAATTTATGTAAAAGCAATCTGCGTCTGCTGGAATACGGTGCCTGCGGCTTTCCGGTGATTTGTACTGATATTGCGCCTTACCAGTGTGATCTGCCGGTGACGCGGGTTAAAAACCGGCATAAAGACTGGGTGGATGCGATTCGTGACCATCTGGCGGATATGGATGCTACCGCAGAGCGGGGCGATGCATTAAAGGCTGCGGTATTAAAAGACTGGATGCTGGAAGGTGCTAATCTCGATAAATGGCGTGCGGCATGGTTACCTGAATAAAATTTAAAAAATTTTACATTTTGGCCTCAAGTTTTCTGATTAGTACCCGATAAGGCATACAAGGGCTTACTTATATGCCTGAAACAATAAAGCACCGACTCTAGGACAAGCAAGGAGCAGTATCATGTCACAAGTCATTAACACCAATGTACCCTCACTCAATGCGCAGCGAAATTTAGCTACGTCATCGGCGAGTTTAACGACCTCCCTGCAACGCTTGTCCTCTGGTCTGCGGATTAACAGCGCAAAGGACGATGCGGCAGGTCTGGCCATTTCTGAACGTTTTACTTCCCAGATCCGTGGTATGGATCAGGCCAAGCGCAACGCCAATGACGGCGTATCGCTGGCTCAGACGGGTGAAGGCGCGTTAGGTCAGATGGGCGATATTTTGCAACGTGTGCGTGAACTGGCCGTTCAGTCTGCCAATGCCACTAACACCACCAATGACCGTCTTGCCATTAACTCTGAAGTGACTCAGCTGGTGTCCGAGCTGGATCGTTTTGCTACTTCGACCGAGTTCAACGGTCAGAAGCTGTTTGATGGTAGCTTTACTGCAGCAACTTATCAGGTTGGTGCCAATACCAACCAGACTATTACGGCTAATACCGCTAATCTGCGTACCAATCAATATGGTACTTATCAGATGGGTGTGGGTAATGGTACGGGTAATCTGGTCACCACAAACTCCGTTTCTGGCGCTACTGCAGTGACTGCCGGTGCTACCGGTACTGTGAATGTGAATGGTGCCGCAGTGACTGCATCCGGCTCATTCAGTATTAACGGCAGCAGCATCTCTGTTTCCGGTACCGATATGGCGAAAGATATTGCCAACAAGATCAATGCGGCAGGAACAGGCGTTACCGCAACGGCCCGTACTGAAGTCAATCTGGCTCTGGGTTCAGGTACATACAGCCTGACCGCTGCATCCAAGAGCAGCACGTTTGAATCGGTGTCGTTTAACGTTTCTGACCTGGATAACAACGGCAAAATTGAAGCGGATGAATATTCGCAAGCCATTCAGGCCTTTAATGCCAAATCGTCCAAAACAGGTATTACCGCTGAATTGTCCACCTTCCAGGATTCAACCAAGACAACGCAATATGCCTTGAAACTGGTTGCAGCAGACGGCTCCAATATTTCGCTGAGCAACGACCCAAGCAACGTCAGCGGCTTTGGTGGTAGTGTGACTAAGTGGGACATGAATACTTCAGCGTCCAGCGGTTCGATCCAGTTTATGCAAAGTGGTGCAGCCGGTGCCTTGTCTACCTCTACCGCAGGTTCGGGTGTGGTGACATTCGGTGGTCAGATTGTGCTGAACTCCGCCAGCTCTTACTCTGTCAGTACCAGTGGTGCATCGTTTGC
>JBOFGM010000249.1:0-19809 GCA_051649105.1 Iodobacter sp.
GGGGGGGGGGGAACTGCTTGCAGAGCATTGCAAAACGCTGAGCCTGCCCCATCCCGACCAGCGAGTGATGACGACCGGTCAAAACGGATGCAGCACAATGACCGGGCATAAACTTGGCAGACGAAATATTAGTTTGCCAATCAAAGCGATTTATTTTGCAGAGCAGACAGCAAATCACGGGTTACAGTCATAAATACCGCAATGACCATTGGAAAATATAATAGCATTGCAAACTGCTCTGCCTATACTTTGTAAGCCATTACGGCTGAATCACCGCCGCAAGATCACTGTTTGGAATACCCATGACTTTTTGGAATTCATTGCTTGGTTTTTTTAGCAAAAAAGCCCCACAGCCTCAATGCGATCCGGCCTTGCTGGAAGCCTTAGCCGAAATGGCTAACCCCCGGATTAAGCTGGCCAGCCGCTATCAGTCCCGCCTGCAAAGTGCCTGCGCCATTGCCCTTTCCTGGAGCCGCCGCTTAGTCAGCCAGCTGCCGGAACCGGTCGAGTTTTCTACCACCAGCTGGTCACAGCAGGCCATTGTCCATTCCGCCTTTGCCACAGCCGACAGTGTGTCAGAAATCATCAGCCATTCCGCCGAAGTACGCGACTGGTTTGATGCCCATCCGCTGGCGGACCATGCCTTTGCCGTATTAATTATGCAAAGCCAGCTGCAACAGCGTTATGGCATGGAAGTGCGTGGTGATAATGTGATGCAGGATGTGGCCCAACAGGTGCTGATCTGCCGTGGCCAGCAATTCAGTCAGCCTGCTGCCAGCCTGGAAGAATTACATGATCAGCTGACCCACCGCCTGCTGAATATTCTGGCTAAACATGCGGCCTGGCATATTGAAGCGCGGGAGCAATTTAAACGCCAGCTGGAAGCCGAATTAAACAGCGTGCGAATGAGCTGGCGCTATTGCAAACCGGGCGAGGCGCGCTATACCGAGCTGAATAATCAGGTGAATAAACTATCGGATGAATTTAATGCCTGCCGCAGTGCGCTGGAGCCTGACGCCATGCTGGCGCTGCTGGAAACCTCGCTGACCGATGCCAACAGCCATCTTAAATTAGAAACCCAGACCCTCAGGCTGGATAAAATGGGGGTCGTCTGCCAGGCCGGTTCTGACAACGATGCCAGCGAAATCACCCTGCACCATGTACTGGCCGAACGCGCCAGCTGGCAGGACCGCACCGTGGTGCCGGTTAAGATTCTGCGCCGCGATGTCTTCACCCCCAAAGACTTCAGCCAGCGGCTGGATGAAGTCTTATTTTAAGACCGCAGATTCATGGCGCAGATCCGCAAACCAATCGGTCAGAAAATCAATCAGTACACGAACCTTGGCCGGTTGGGGTAAGCGCTGTGGATAAACCAGATACAACGACTGCGCCGGCAGGCTGAATTCGGGCAACAGCGGTTGCAACTGCCCGCCGACCAGATCGGCGGCAATCAGATAGCGGGGCAGGCAGGCCGCACCCGCCCCGGCCAGCGCCAGATTACGCAATAAACCATAATCGCTGATGCGCAGTGCCGCATTAACATCCACCGCATGCAATTCATGACCCCGGCTGAAGGGCCAGTGGCAGGGGTCTCTGAAATGATAATTAGCCAGACAAGACCAGCCGGCTAAATCGGCCGGCACCTGCAGCGCCGGCGACATGGCAATCCGCTCTGGCGAGGCCACAAGGCAAATGGGTGAAACCACCAACGGCTTTGAAACCAGCCGATCATGCCCCGGATGACCGGTTCGCACCGCCAGATCATAGCCATCGGCTTCCAGATCCCGTGGCTCGCGGCTGACATCCAGCTCCACTTCCAGCAGCGGATATCGCTGCCGCAGCGCCATCAACACCCCGGTCATAAACACCCCGCCAAAACTGGTCGGCACGGTGATACGCAATAAGCCTGCCACTTCCTCACGCAAGGCCAGCACCGCCTGCTGAGCGGCAGAAACCTGCGCCTGCCACGACTGACAATGGCTCAGATAGACCCGCCCGGCCTCGGTCAGATTGAGTTTGCGCGTGGTGCGAAATAACAACTGCACGCCCAGCAAATTTTCCAGTTGCGATACCTGTTTACTGGCATAGGATTTAGAACAGCCCAGCGCCCCGGCAGCCAGAGTAAAGCTGCCCAGAGCCGCGACACAGCTAAAGGTATTGGCCCAAATCACTTGCTGATTGATTGTTTCCATAGCGGCAACACAAAGTTGAAATTTGACCCGATTATCCTTGATCAAAGATTGTTTATGCTAGTCCCAATGCACAGTGTCTCTGAAACAAGGTGCAAGCCCCCTCCATCACAGTGAGAACAATATGAAAATTCTGGTCATCGGTGCCAATGGCACCATTGGTAAAGCCGTTGTATCTGAACTGGCAGAACGCCATGAAATTATGACGGCCGGCCGCAACAGCGGTGATTTTCGCGTGGATCTGAAAGATAGCCACAGCATCACGGCCTTATTTAAAGCCGTCGGTCCGGTCGATGCCGTGATTTCAGCAGCAGGAAATGTGCACTTTGCCCCGCTGGCCGAATTCAGCGCCGATCATTACGCCATAGGGATTGATGACAAGCTGATGGGCCAGGTGAATCTGGCTCTGGCCGCACAAACCGCCTTAAATGATGGCGGCTCCATTACCCTGACCAGCGGTATTTTAAGCAGCGATCCTATCCGCTTTGGCAGCAGTGCCAGCATGGTCAATGCCGCGATCGATGGCTTTGTCCGCGCCGCCGCCATCGAGCTGCCCCGTGGCATCCGGATTAACAGCATCAGCCCGACGGTGCTGCAAGAGTCACTGGAAAGCTATGGCCCTTACTTCCGTGGTTTTGATGCCGTTCCGGCTGCCCGTGTGGCCCGGGCCTACAGCAAAAGCGTGGAAGGCGCGCAAACCGGCCAGGTGTACGAAGTAAACTAATGATCAATCCACGCCAACGCGGGTTGAGATTGAAACCGTGTCCCCTTCATAGCGCAGGCCGCCTTCGGGCGCGCCTGATACCAGCTTGCAAAGCTGCAGTGCCACGGCCCCCGGATGGCTGAGTAAGCCCTCTTCTTTACGGGCAATAAAACGCCCCACATCCGGAAACGCCTCCACCGGACGGGAACGGATCTCGGTCTGCATGGCCGTATCCATTACGCCAGGATCAAAATTCAGGCAACAAACCGGATAAGCGGCGGTGCTTTGCTCAACCGCCAGAGCCCGGATAAAGTGCTCCATTCCGGCCTTGCTGGCGCAATATAAAGACCAGCTGCCATAGGCACGCAGGGCGGCACCGGATGATATTTGCACTACCGTTTTTTTGCGCAGGGGCAGATTGCCAAACTGACGGATAAACGCCGCAATAATACGAATACCCGCATTAAAGTTGACCTGCAGATGACGGGTAATTTCTTCATCGCTGATGGTTGCCAACGGTGCCAGCGGGCTGAGCATGCCGGCATTATTAATCAGCATCACCTCTTCCCAGGGGTGGCCTGCCAGCTGACGAAAATGCTCTTCCGCCAATACGGCGGCATCTGTTTGCGCCAAATCCATCTCAATATGGCCGCTGGTCTGGCCGCTGCGGGAGAACTCACACACCTGCCAGCCCAGCCCCTGATAAAGCTCAACCAGAGCTGAACCCAAACCTGCCGATCCACCGCTAATACAAAGTAATTTCATGGATCTTTTCCTTTTATCAGCCCTGCATGCTATCACTTCTGGCAGACCATTCCCTCGCCAATAATGGCCATTGCAACAGGGACATTCCGCCCTTGAAAACACAGCTCTGGCAGGCTGGCATGGACTCAACCCTCGGGCCTTCCACGGCAGCCCCTCCCCACAAGGGAGCCGGTTGCAAAATAAACCATCCAAAAGATGAGACTCACATGCTTCCTGCAGCAGACCAGGCGCGCCTTGACGCGCTGTACGCCAGTTTATCAAAAGACAAGCCAGCATTTTCTAGGCTATCCCTGTGCCAACGATCTGGATTACTCCTGTCTGTTCCGCTTTATGCAGTTCCCCATTAATAATGAGGGCGACCCGTTTCAAAGCAGTACTTATCGCCTTGCCACCAGAGAAATAGAACAAGAAGTGATTCATTTCTTTGCGGAGCTGTTTAATGCTCCGGTGAATGACTATTGGGGTTATGTCACCAATGGTGGCACCGAAGGCAATTTATATGGCCTTTATCTGGCGCGTGAATTGCACCCCAATGGCATTGTGTATTTTTCTGAAGAAACCCATTACAGCGTAGCCAAAACATTCATTTTTGGGGCCTGCGCCATATCATGATCCGCACCCAGCCCAATGGTGAAATCGATTACGAAGATTTGCAGCTAAAAAAAGACCTTTTTAGTGCCTTCGGTACATTATGGAGCAGCCACCGCGGGGGCTTGTCTTGAACGGACGGGAAGCCAAGCCGCCCCACAAAGCACGAAGGCCGCTGCGGAAATCGCTTCGGCGTGCTTCAAAAGGGAAACTCAAACAAAACCGCTTCAGTTTAAGTAAACCGAATGACCCGCTCATCCTCTTTTACACCATCGACTCACTAAGGCATGCCTGCAAACGGGGCACCACAAACTGAATAAATGCTTCGTATTTTTTGGGCATCGGTTGCCGGTAAGGAAACACCAAAAAATAAGGCTTAGGCGTCGCCAACCACTCGGGTAATACCGGCTGTATCAGCCCTTGGCGCAAATACGGTGCCGCAATAATATTATCCAGCAGACCCACGCCATAGCCTGCTTCTACCGCGCTGGCAATTGCCCCAAAGGTGTTACAAACCAGTGCAGGCTGCAGTTCTACCCTCACCACTTCTCCATTTTTCTCCAGCTGCCAGCCCATCTGCTCGTGCAAACTCTCGTGGCAAAAAACCCGATGCTGACGTAAGTCGCAAGGGTGCTGCAATTTGGCCGCCTTGGCTAAATACAGCGGCGATGCATAAAGGCGTTTTTGCGTGAAGCCCAGGGGCCGCGCCACCATGCTGTCGTCCAGCACATTGCGCGAATGCAGGCAAAAATCGATACCTCCCTCAGCCATATCTTGCAGCTTATTTTGTGCTGTCATATGCACCTGCACGCCAGGATAATGGATTGCAAACTCGGCCAGAATCGGTGCCAGTACATATTGCCCAATGCCACTTGGGCTGCTGATCAATAGTGGCCCGGCCAGTTGATCTTGCATGCTGCTGACTTCTGCCTTCAAACCTTCCATGAGTACCCGCAGCTGCGCCGCCCGCATGGCCAGCGTTTGCCCAACCTCAGTCAGCGTTACCCTTCTGGTGGTGCGCAAAACCAGCACTGCACCTAAATCAGCCTCCAGCCGCTTAATATTTTGGCTTACATAGCTTTTAGCACAGCCCAATTCATCAGCCGCGGCAGTAAAGCTTCTCAACCTGGCAAGCACATCAAACACCAAGAGCGCATCGGACGAAGGCATTGTTTTCATAGAGGAACAGTTTGTCCAGTTATCGTGGGTTTATCCAGATAATGAATCAAAATACACTCCAATTACAAATTTAAAAAGCAAATTGGAGTTATTATGAAAGCACTAATCAGCAAGCTGTTGGTTAAGCCAATGGCATTTTGCGATACCCGCCATCACGGGTATGGATCTCATGCAAAAGCAGAAACAGATGAAGACCTTGAGCGCCGCCTGCGCAAAGCAGCAATGATTGCAGCCGCCAAAATGGAAGAATGGCGATGTCGATGCAGGGAGCGGGTTTAATCCCGCCAGTACCAATTGATTTATGGGGATGAAAACAATGAATATAAAAAGGGCAAGCCTGGAAGACTTAACGGATATCTGTATTCTGGCCGATGAAATTGCCACACAACACCATCAGCAGAAGCCAGAAATATTTGCCCCGGCATCAGGCATGATAAGGGACAGAGATTTATGGGCATCCTGTATTACGGCAGAAAACGGGGTGATGTTTATCGCCAGAACCTCCGGCCAAATCGCTGGATTTGTAAGCGCTCAAATGACTGACACCTCTGCAATCACGCTTTTACAGCCCCGGATTATCTGCAGAATAGGCACTATTCTTGTCTCTCAGGCACAGCAAAGGCAAGGCCTGGGTAAAGAGCTGATTAACACTGTAGAAAAATGGGCGGCAAGCGCCTGTGAAATACGCTTAGAAGTCTTTAAATTTAATCAGCAGGCCATTGATTTTTATGAAGCTCAGCATTTTCTGCCGCAATCTCAAATCATGGTAAAGAAATTGAATCATGAATAAACAACGGTATCGGGGTAAGTGTTTACCAGCAACATCGCCAGCCGACACTTACCTCAATCTGCACCAAGGGGCTTTGGCCACGAACATCTTGAACCAGCCATTTTTTTGCGGCAAAAGCCGCACCAACAAAAAACGCCTTGCCCGCTTTATTAGCCAGATTAACGTTTTTTTCACCTCAGCCATCGATTACGCCGTAAAAAAGCGCCCTTTCATTTCATCCAGCCCAACTTCGGCCAATACCGCTTCCAGCCGCTCGGCGGGTTTTCTGCGTGGCAGATTTTTATACTGGGCAATAATCAGCTCATTTTTCATGGAATGCTCCCAGCCAACCAGCTCGGTTACCGTCACCTGATAGCCATGGGCTTCCAGCTGCAGGCAGCGCAGCACATTGGTGATCTGACTGCCAAATTCGCGGGTATGGATAGGATGACGCCAGATTTCGGCCAACGGGCTTTTCAGCGCATGGGCCTTATTTTTACGCAATACCGAAGCCACTTCGGCCTGGCAGCAAGGCACCAGCACCATAAACTTGGCTTTCTTTTTCAGAGCAAAGGCAATGGCATCATCGGTGGCGGTATTACAGGCATGCAGCGCGGTCACAATATCCACGGTGTCCGGCAATAAATCCGAATCAGTGGATTCTGCCACCGATAAATTTAAAAACGACATGCCGGGGAAATCCAGCCGCTGAGCCAGTTCCTGCGATTTTTTAACCAGCTCATCACGCGTTTCAATGCCATAGATATGGCCTGAACCCGGCTGATTTTTGAAGAATAAATCGTACAAAATAAAACCCAGATACGATTTGCCGGCACCATGATCCACCAGCGTGACTTCAGGATGCGCCTGCTGCACTTCTTTCAATAGCGGTTCAATAAACTGATATAAATGGTAAACCTGTTTTAACTTGCGGCGGCTGTCCTGATTCAGCTTACCGTCGCGGGTCAGAATATGAAGTTCTTTTAATAGCTCGACCGATTGGCCAGGCTTAATTTCGGGGTGATCTGTCATCTTATTTCCAATGGCTGAGCTTGCAGCAAGCCGCAATTCTACCTGCTCTGAACTATGAATCTGACGGCACTTTGCAAACTATCTGGTCAGAGGCAATAAATACGCGGTTTCTGCCCGCATTCTTAGCCCTGTATAAGGCCTTATCGGCCTCTGCCAGTAAGATATCCAGCTCTGCTGCATAATCCGGGCAGCAGGCAATCCCTGCTGAAAAAGTCAGCTTAAATGACAAACCCTCGGCAGAAACCGGATAAGCGGCAAATGACTGCCGGAACTGATCCACAAACTGATAAGCCTGGCCGGCATTGCAGCCTGGCAACAGCAGCAGCCATTCCTCACCGCCATAGCGAATACAATAATCATCGGCCCGCTGCCGGCTGCTCCACAGCCGGACAAAAGCCAGCAAGGCGGCATCTCCTGCGGCATGGCCATGACCATCATTGATTTGCTTGAAGTAATCAAAATCAATCATCACCAGTGCCAAAGGCTGTCCCGCCCGCACGGCATGGGCCAGCTCATGCCCGGCCACTTCTTCCAGAAAACGTCGGTTATAGGCACCGGTCAGCGGATCCCGGATCGCCTCTTCGCGTAATTTAAGCTGTAATTGCTGATTTTTTTCCAGCTGATCTTCCAGCACCTGCAGCGCCTGGCGCAACTCCAGCCCCACCAGAATACGCTGGGTCACATTATGCAAAACAAAGACCCGCGCCTGCACGGCAGACGGAATCCGGGTCAGGCTTAATTCAAAATATTTACCCTGCACTTCCAGCGTCTGATCCTTGCCCGATTTTAACCAGCCGGCCAGCTCCGGCCAGCAATCAATGGAAGCACCAATCACTTCCAGCTCATGGAAGGAATGCAGCAATTGCAATGCCGAATGATTGGCATCAATCACCCGGTCCTGCCCGTCCAGCAATAAAACAGGATCAGGAAATGAATCAATTAATAAATTTCGCGCCACCGGCACCAGATCAAACAAATGCGAGCGCCACATTAAATAGGCAAAAATATGGCAGGTAATCAGCAGGCAAAATGGGGTCGGATCAAAATCAAATAAGGTCCAGTAGGACGTGATATAGCCAAGATTAGCCACCCACGGTAATAAAGAGGCTAGTAAAAAAGCCTGATAATGCCGGCGGTATACCCGCGCGCCGCGCTCCAGACTTAATATATTTAATGAAAACGCGCTTAGCATCAATAAATATAAATAAAAGGCCGCCGTATAATAAACCCAGCCCGGCTTATAAATCAGCCCTGCATTAACCATATTGGAAGACGGATAATAACTGCGATATAAACCATGATGCCATGGATCAGTTAAAGCCAGTATCGCCAGAATAATGGCGGGCAGCAGATACAGCCCGTCTGATTTGATTTTTATTTTTCTTTGCCAGCCATATAAATATCGCAAAGAAAACACCGCCCAGAAACTGGGCATGGCAATAATCGCCGGCCAGGTCCAGCGGGCAAACATCGCTTTATTTTCTGTGCCAGGAATGCTGATTTCCAGTACGGCAAATAAGCACCACCAGCACAGTGAAAGCCACATGCCCAGAAAAGCCCGCCGCCCGGCAAAATCCGGACGAGTCTGCACCCAAACCGCCATCAGCACGGCAAGTACCACACCCATCAGCATTAAGCCGGCAGGAAAACTCCAAAGCCAACCCGTCATTTCAGTAACCGTTCAGAAGAGTGGAAAGCATCATATCGGCAAACCTGCTATGCAGAATAGGTTTTATACCGAAAGCATATTGACGGACGTTTCTTTGCAAAGAATTGCAACTTTTTAAAGATAAAAACAGTCAATAAAACTGTTTTTAACAAGCCTTTTTCACCCCTCTGATTTGCTGACTTATTTAAACAGGAAAAACATGAAAACAGGTTTGTTCAGTCTGCTGCTTTGCAGCAGCTTAAGTTACGCCAGCGGCTGGACCTATTCCGGCAGCGAAGGCCCGGAAAACTGGGGCAAGCTGAGCCCCGATTATGCCATGTGCAATGCCGGCCGCAATCAGTCACCGGTGAATATTGAAGGGGTTTTAGCCGCTCCGCTGGCGCCGCTTAAAACAACATATGGCGTGGCCGGTAAAGAAATCTTTAATAATGGCCATACCGTGCAGGTGAACTTTGCCGAAGGGAACCGCTTAACCCTGGACGGTGCAGAATTTGCCTTAAAGCAAGTCCACTTCCATGCCCCCAGCGAAAATGAAATCAAGGGCAAATCTTTTCCTCTGGAAGCCCACTTTGTTCATGCCGACGACAAGGGTAATTTAGCGGTTATTGCCGTCATGTTTAAAGAAGGCAAAGCCAATGCAGGGCTGACCAAGCTTTGGGCAGAAATCAGCAATGAAGAAAGTGAGGCCGTGGCACTCAATACCCGGGTCACCCCTGGCGAGCTGATGCCAAAGAACCGGGCCTATTACCGCTTCAGTGGTTCGCTGACCACCCCGCCCTGCAGTGAAGGTGTGCGCTGGCTGGTTCTGCGGGATGCCATCACTGCATCCAAATCTCAAATCGAAGCTTTTGAGCATGCCGTTCATCACCATAATAACCGGCCAATTCAAGAACTTAACGGCCGGGTCATTGTTAAATAACCCGCTTTAAGCCAATAACTGCCGGCTGCAAACAATATCCCTGCGGCCGGCAGGGTTTAAACCATGCTATCCCAATGAAAAAAAAGAGTTTTTTAGCCAGCATGAAATCTGCGACAATGCGCGATTAGTTTTACTCATTGTTGCCATGAATTTCGCTCCTCCTGCTATTTCCACCCTGCCCGCAGGGATCTTCCCCCGTAAACCCGCTCCTTTCCTGCCTATGAGCCGCGCCGAAATGGACGTGCTGGGCTGGGATGAATGCGACATTATTCTGGTTACAGGGGATGCCTATATTGATCACCCCAGCTTTGGGATGGCGCTGATTGGCCGTCTGCTGGAAGCGCAGGGGCTGCGGATCGGGATTATCTGTCAGCCAGACTGGCTGTCGGCTGACGACTTTAAAACACTGGGTAAACCGCGGCTGTTTTTTGGCGTCACCGCCGGCAATATGGATTCAATGATTAACCGCTATACCGCGGATAAAAAGCCCCGCTCCGACGATGCCTATACCGCAGGCGGAGAAGGTGGCAAACGCCCGGACCGGGCGGTGACGGTGTATTCCCAGCGCTGCCGTGAAGCCTATCCCGGCGTGCAGATTATGATTGGCGGGATTGAAGCCAGCCTGCGCCGGATTGCCCAGTATGATTACTGGAGCGATAAAGTCCGCCAGTCGGCCCTGATTTATTCCAAAGCCGATATTTTGCTGTTTGGTAATGCCGAACGCGCCCTGGTGGAAGTCGCTCAGCGCTCCGCCGCCGGTGAAAAACTAAAAGACATGCGCGATATCCGCGGCACCGCCTTTATGACGCCGCAGGGCTGGAAGCCCGAAGGCTGGGCCGAGCTGGATTCGACCACGGTCGACACCCCGGGCCGCATTGATAAGCATCTTGACCCGTATGAAATGCTGCCGGAAAAATCCGGCCAGGAAGAGCCGGCCAGCGATACCAAGGCGATCCGCCTGATCAGCAAGGCCGAGCGGATTGCCGCCAAACAAGCCGACCGGCAACATACCGTAATCCGTATTCCGGCCTATGAGGCCGTTGCCTTTGATCCGGTGCTCTATGCCCACGCCAGCCGCACCCTGCATCTGGAATCCAATCCGGGCAATGCCCGTGCCATGGTGCAGCAACACGGTTCGCGCGATGTCTGGATTAATCCGCCGCCGATTCCGCTGACCACACCGGAAATGGACTATATCTTTGGCCAGTATTACGCCCGTAATCCGCACCCAAGCTATGGCAAGGCGCATATCCCTGCCTGGGAAATGATCCGTTTCTCGATCAATATTATGCGCGGCTGTTTTGGCGGCTGTACCTTCTGCTCGATTACCGAGCATGAGGGGCGGATTATCCAAAGCCGCTCAGAAGGATCGATTCTGCAAGAAATCGAAGATATCCGCGATAAAACCAAGGGTTTTAAAGGCCATATCTCTGATCTGGGCGGCCCGACGGCCAATATGTACCGCTTATCCTGTAAAGACCCGAAAATCGAGTCCTCTTGCCGGCGCTTAAGCTGTGTTTATCCGGGGATCTGTGAAAATCTGAATACTGACCATGCCCCGCTGATTCAGCTGTACCGCAAAGCACGCAAGATTGAGGGCGTAAAGCGCATCACCATTGGCTCGGGCGTTCGTTACGATATTGCGGTGGAATCGCCGGAATATGTGAAAGAGCTGGCCACCCATCATGTCTCGGGCTATTTAAAGATTGCTCCCGAGCATACCGAAGAAGGCCCTTTATCCAAGATGATGAAGCCGGGTATCGGCAGCTTTGAAAAATTCCGTGAAATGTTCGATTTCTACTCCGAACAAGCCGGTAAAAAACAAAGTCTGATTCCCTACTTTATTGCCGCTCACCCGGGTACCAGTGATGAAGACATGCTGAATCTGGCGCTATGGTTAAAGAAAAACGACTTTCAGCCGGATCAGGTGCAAGCCTTTACGCCAACACCCATGGCCATGGCCACCACCATGTGGCATACCCGCCGTAATCCGCTGAAAAAACTGGCCCGCAGCTCAGAAAAAGTAGATGTCATCCGCGATGGCCACCGCCGTAAAGTGCATAAGGCCTTTTTACGCTACCACGACTCAGATAACTGGCCTATTCTGCGCGAAGCACTGATTGCTATGGGTCGCTCCGATTTAATCGGCAATACGCCTAAGCATCTGATTCCGGCGCAGCAGCCCGGCGAGAAGTTTGTGCATGACAACCGCACCGTGGTGATCCGGCCAAGTGTGAAGCCCAAAGGCAAAAAAGCATTTGGCAGAAGCCGTGATTCGGCGGTTGCCAAGAAAAAATAATAATGCCCAGAGCCGCACGGCCTGCCGTGCCGGCTGAAGCAAATCTGAAGAGAACAGAATGAATTTAGAAAACCGCATTACCGAGCTGGAAATTAAACTGGCACTGCAAGATGAATTACTGGAAGAATTGAACCGTATTGTGGCGACTCAGCAGCAGCAAATGGATCAGGTGGTTGCTGAATTACGCTGGCTGCAGCAGCAGGAGCCCAGCGGCCATGGCCAAAAATCTTTATTAGACGAAATTCCGCCGCATTACTAAAACCCCACCCGTTTGCTATGGCAAACGGGTGAAGTTTTTTGGGCACCGCATTATTTAGGAATATGCTGCGACAACAATGTACCCAATAACACGCTGAAACCATCCCAGAAAATCTGAATCCCAAGGCTGAGCAAAATAAATGCCGACAGCCGTAAAAAGATAATTGAGCCGGTATTGCCCAATAATTTCAGCAACCGCTCTGCATGCCGGTAACATAAATACAGCGAATACGAAGTAATAGCGACCGCGGTTAAACTGGCCAGCGGCATGGAAAACTTCTGTAATCCCGGGCCATTAAAGCCGGCACCCAGTGCAATAGCCACCGTAATGGCACCCGGCCCCACGGTAATCGGAAAAGTCAGCGGATAAAAAGCACGCTGACGTAATTCTTCATTACTTGGACGGGATTCTTCACTGACTTGCAACATGCCACCGGTTTTATGCTGCTCTTCTCTGGCGGCCATTAATTGCCAGCCCGCTGTGGCCACCAATAAGCCCCCGGCCACGCGCACAATCGGCAGAGAAACGCCGAAGAATTCCAATACATAGCTGCCAATAAACATACTGACCAGCAATAAAATAAAACTATAAATGCCCACCCGGCGGGCCAGAATGGTCCTTTCTTGTGAATTGTAATCCGCTGTCATAGACAGGAAAATTGGCGCATGGCCCGGCGGATTTAAAATCGGCATTAAAGCGGCAAATACCAGCAGCATATTGCCAAAGAAAACCGTTAACGTTTCCAACATTTTATTTAAAGCCCTTGCACTGAGAACCGGTTAAAACATTATTTTAAACGGTGATCATGATGACGGATCATAATCACCACAAATATCTTTATATCAGCTGATCTTTTGCACTGCAGATAATAAAGAAAATTTAATCACATAAAAGTAATCCTGCTCCGGATAAATCTCCCGGATCAGTTGCTTCAGCTCTGGCAGGCCCATATTTTCCTGCGCAGCATGCAGCGGAGTCAGGTTTTCCAGGGTAATTTCACTCACCGATAAAACCTGCAAACGACAAAACCAGCGCCCTTCTTCAAAGGTACTGACTTCCAGAACATCACCGACCTGCATTTTGGCTTCTGCAGCATTGCGGATCGTAATGGTTTTACGCTCTGCCAGAATATCATCCACAAAACGCTTAAAAAATGTAATTTCCTGCATTTGTTTCTCCAAAACACATCCAAATCAGCCTGCAGAGCCATTTTCTGCCTCTGCACGGCCCACAGTTACCATCATTTATTTCAGATCAAAGACTTACCAGCGCGCACAAGAACGATGCCATGTAGATAATCACCACAATTTGTACTTGTACTACTTAAATTTACCGCCTAAACTATGTAGTAATACTACAAATAACAGAGAAAATATAATGATTACCCTACTGAGCAGCCTGTATCACTTTTTCTTTTCCTCCTCGCATAATATTGCTATTAATTCACGCGTAAACCGCATTGCGACTGTCGATGGTTCAGAAAAAATTGACGGACTGGTCATGAAAGTTGAAGGCGGCCGGGCACGCGTTTGCTGGACCAAAGGCGAAAAAACTCAGGAAGATCTGCATAACCTGGTAGCCATTGTCGACTGATCAGACTGGCGCAACAATACGCAAATCAAAAAAGGCTGATAGATATCAGCCTTTTTGCTTATGAAACGGCCTTTACCCGCCGCGACATCCAAATTGCCATTAAACCAAAGAGGCAGCTTAAATAGCCCACCTGGTCAAAATGGATAATTCTCCCGCTGCTGGTCTGCGTCATAATTAATCCGGCCAATAATGCCGCCGTGCCGGAAGCAAAATTTTGGGTGGCTGAATTAAAAGCCATTAAACGCCCGCGCATATGCGGAGCCGTGGCCCCCGTCACCATGGCGGTGCCAGGAATAAATCGCCCGCTGACAAAAACAAAAAATAAAGTTGAAAACAACAGCTGCCAGCCCACAGACAGCGATAAGGTCTGAGTGACCAGAATCAATGGAATAAAACTGGCAATCACCAGATATCCCAAAATACGCACCGGGGTATGGCGATCAATCAGCCCGCCAATCAACGGTCTGGAAAACAGCGTGGCCAGCCCGCCCAATAAATAGACATACACCAGATCATGCGTGGTTAAGCCGGAATTGCTGACCATAGTGGTAGCAATATAGGGAATCACGCAAAAACCGGATAAGGTCAGCATGGCCGTCACTCCGCAGGCCCACCAATGATTCGCATCGGCAAACAGCTCCTGATAACCGGCCAGCATGCCCGCGGCCTGCCGGTGTTTTAAATGCTCCCGTACGGCGGGCAATAAGAACCAGACACCCAGCCAGACCACGGCGCATAACGCCGACAACGCCACAAAGGGCATACGCCAGTTAGAATGAGCGGCAATAAAGAGGCCCAGTGGCACGCCGGCCACTGCCGATAAAGAAAACCCCAGCATCACCCAGCTCATACCCCAGCCACGTCGCTCCGGCGGGATTAAATCGCCCACAATGGCAAAGACAATCGAGCCGATCACCCCGCCAAAAAGACCAGCCAAAGCCCTTGCCGCCAGCAAGCTGAAAAACCCGGTTGCCGCAGAACAAGCTAAGGTCGCCACGACCAGACCGGCATAACAAAACAGCAGCGCCTGCCGCCGATCGAATCGGTCGGCCAGGGATGCTGCCAATAAAGAGGCCGCACCGGCCGCTAATGAATAGGAAGACACTAAAAAGCCAAACTGCGCGGTATCAATATGCATTTCAGCGATTAAATCCGGTGCCAGCGGCATCAGAATCATAAAATCGGCAATCGTGGTAAACATCACCAGCATTAAGACCAACAAAATGGCCTGCATACGGCGTTCGGGATGAAGCGAGTCAAGCATGCCAGTTCCCTGCGGTATCGGCCCGGGGCCGGTTAAAAAAAACAACGGGTATACATAAAAATTTATTCTAAAGGAAATTCACCGCCCTATTTCAAATAACCTGGATCTGCCCGTCCATCAAAAAAAACATCGGCGGCCTAAAGAAATCAGCCTGCTCTGCCGATAAGGGGTAAACCTTTTTGAGTATTGGCCATGAATCCGCTCTCTGTTTTAAATAACCGCACGCCAGCCAGCAGCTATATGCCTGCTGCGGCCGGAACCATGGTCAATAATAAGCCCGCTGCAACGGGTGCCCTGCAAAGCGGCAGTGATACCCTGGCCCGGCGGGCCGATGATCTGGGCAAAGCCACCACCGATCTGGCCCAGAACTTAATGCAGAGTTTTGCCACCCAGCTGTTTGGTGACGCCGCCAAGGGCATGACCTTCAGCTTTGATAAAACCGAACTCAGCAGCTCATCCAACTTTACGGCCGCCACCGCGCAAACGGACAACAGCTCGGCCGCGGGATTCAGGCTGGAAGACAGCAGCCATTTCAATGGCAAAGGGCAGCTTTTTACCGCCGACGGCCGGCGCTTTGATTTTGAAATTGATATCAGCTATCAATCGGTGATGGAAGGGGTCAGCAGTTCAACGACCAGCCTGCCCACAAACCAAGCCCTGCCAGCCCAAAATCAGCCGGTTGCAGCCCCTGCCGCCAATCCAATCAGCGGCTTAAATTCCCAATTTGCCGGCACCGCCGAAGATTTACTCAAACGGCTGTCCAGTGAAGCCAAGCCTCAGCCCTTCCAGATATTAAAACCCAGTGATGATGGCCAGTCGCTGTTAAAACTACTGGGCACGCTCAGCATGCAGCTGCTTAATCTGCCCGGTGGCCCTCGCCACCTGGATTTAAGCAGTGAAGCACCGGCTCGCTTGCAGGAGCAAGCCTGATATCTGTTGTTTAACACAACAGTACTTCCCCTGATTCCCATCCCTGCCCGGACTGGCTATAACTAGCCTTGCTGATCAAGCATATCTATGCGCAGATAAAAATGGGCTTCTTTATATTATTTATTCTGATTAATCAGCAGCAATGAAGATATTTCGGATTCTGTTATTGCTGATGTATCCGGCGCTTTGTATAGCGGGTAACACCCTGCGCGCCTGTGGCGGGCAAAGCGAATGGCCTCCCTCGTCCTATCTGACCCAGCCAGGCAATAAGGTGGAAGGATATTCTGCCGATACACTGCAAAAAATATTTGAAACTGCGGGCTACACGCTGGAAATCCATCTGCTGCCCTGGCCGCGTTGTCTGGCTGAAGTACAAAAAGGCACCGACTATCATATTGCCATGGCCGGCACTCGCTCTGCCGAGCGCGAAGCAAAATTTATCTTTTCCCGGCCTTATCTTTATTTAACCCCGGGCTATATCCGTTCCGGCCGCCAGGAATTGCCACCGGGTGATATTCAAAGCTGGAAAAAATGCGGGGTGAACGGGTTTAATTATCAGGCCTTTAATATCCCAATCGAACAGATAGACAGCACCGCCAATAATTATTTATCCGTCATTAATAAATTAAAAATTGGCCGCTGCGATATCTTATTAGAATATACCGAAGTGGCGCAGGCCTTGATGCGAATGGAGCGGCATGGTTTGCATAAAGATTTATATAAAGCCGAGAAATTGCCGGCAATACCGCCGGTTGCGGCTCACTTTATGCTGGGAATCAATGCGCCCCAATCTGCCCGGCTGGAAAAAATAATTAATAACGGGCTGATTATTTTAGAGCGCAATGGCCAGCTGAATCAGCTGCTGGCAAAACATACCACCGGCAGGCCTTAAATTATTTAAGCGCCTGATCCCATGAAGGCTCGCGGCCAAAACGCTCGGCTAAAAAATCCAGCAAACAGCGCAAAATAGTCGGCATATGGCGGCGTGAAGTATATAAGCCATAAATACCTAATTCATCAGACTGATACCCGGGCAATAAGCGGATTAATTCCCCGGAGGCTAAATAGGGTGCCGCGCTGTAGGTGGGCTGATGAGCAATCCCCGCCCCAGCCAGCGTCGCCTGCAAAATCACATTGGCATCATTGGCGCTGATAGAACCACTGACCGGTACAAAAAACGCCTGCCCATCCTTAGTAAAGCGCCAGCCATTTTTGCCAAAAAAAGCATGATTTAAACATTGATGCCGGGCCAGGTCATCGGGCACCAGCGGAATACCATGCTCTGCCAGATAAGCCGGTGAAGCACAGACCACCGAGCGGCAAATGCTTAATTTGCGGGCAATTAACTGCGGGTCTAAATCATTGGTAATACGGATAGCCAGATCAATCCGCTCATCCACCAGATTAATACTGCGGTCCCCCACAATCAGCTCAACCTGAGTCCCCGGATAACGGGCCACAAAGGCCGCCGCCGCCGCGGCCAGATGCGACTGGGCAAATGAATTACTGCTGGCCACCCGGATCAGGCCATGCGGTGCCGCATTCTGGCTCTGGCTTTGCACATCTTCTGCCAGCTCCAGCATTTGCCGGCAGCGCGGCATGGCATCCTCACCGGCGCTGGTCAGCCCCAGGCTGCGCGTTGAGCGATGCAATAAGCGCACCCCCAGCCAGGTTTCTAACTCCGCCAGATAGCGGGAAACCATAGCCCGTGACATATCCATTTTGTCGGCGGCGGCGGTCAGGCTGCCCTGATCCACCACTTCAACAAATACCCGCATAGCGGTAAGCCGGTCCATAGCATCCCCGTTCGTTATAAGTTAAACCTGCCGGCAGGTTCTCTGATTCGCTCGGATTATGCAACAAACTAGCGCCTGATTTGGGGTTTTTCTGCGGCGCGTATACAACTAATCTAGCAACCGTTGCAAGACAAACCCCTTTCAAGGAAAAACCAATGTTTAAGCCCGCCGCTGTTGTATCCGCTCTTTCTCTTGCCTTTGGCGTGATCGCCAGCGCGCAAGCCGCCGAAGCCCCGTTAAAACTGGATGTGTATGCCAATACCGATCCAAGCACTTTTGGTGTGGCATCCACACTGGTTACCGGCAAAACAGAAGCCGTCCTGATTGATGCGCAATTTACCCTGGCCGATGCCCACCGTGTGGTGGCCAATGTGCTGGCCAGCGGTAAAAAACTGACCACCGTGTATATCAGCCATGGCGATCCTGATTACTACTTTGGCTTAGAAGTCATTACCCAGGCTTTCCCGGATGTCAAAATCGTCGCCAGCGCACCGACCGTGGCTCATATTCAGAAAACCCTGCCAGGCAAGATTGGCTACTGGGGCCCGATCCTTGGCAATAATGCGCCTAAACATCCGGTGGTGCCTGCCCTGCTGGAAGGCAACAGCCTGACAGTGGATGGCGAAAAGCTGGAAGTGGTGGGTCTGGATGGCGACAATGCAGAACACAGCTTTGTCTGGATTCCATCCATTAAAACCATCGCCGGCGGCGTATCGGTGTTTGGTAATTTCCACCTCTGGACTGCCGATGATGCATCACCTGCCGCACGGGCCAAATGGCTGAAAGTACTGGATAAAATGGATTCACTAAAGCCTGAAACCGTAGTGCCTGGCCACTTTAAAGCCGGTACCACGTTTAAAGTGGATCATTTGCAATACAACCGTGAATATCTGAAGGCCTATGAAGTTGAGCTGGCCAAGGCGAAAGATTCATCGGCGCTGATCGCCGCCATGAAAAAACGTTATCCGGATGCCGGCTTAGGTATGGCGCTGGAAATCGGTGCCAAGGTCAATAAAGGCGAAATGAAGTGGTAAGCCACTGACCCGCATAAAAAAAGCCCGGCATTGCCGGGTTTTTTGCATTTGAACACAGATCAATGGTGAGCCAAAGGGCTGACCTCACGCGGTTTGGCCTCCATCAGCGCAGCATGAACGGCATCGTCCTGCAAACCATGCCAGAACACATGGGCGGCCACGGCTCGGCTGTGATCGTTCACCTGCTGCCAGGCCTGAAGCGCCTCGCCGGGCAGCTCAAACATCACAATCGAATGATGTTCCTCCAGCGCCTGCGCCACCGTCATCAGGCCAATATCACTCAGATAATCCACTAAGGTGCTGCGCGACTTGGTTGTGCGCTCATCGGTTGTATCGTAGGTTAAAAACAGAACCGCTTCAGTCAGCTGAGCGGATGCCATGCGAACAAAATCAACTCGCGACAAGATACGGGCCTTGCCTCGCGGATTATCAATATTCATGGTGCATCTCCTTAGGGCGGGTCTAAGCTTTGTTTTAGCAGATTTAAAGCCTGCCGGTATCAGAGTAAACACCAGCTCTTTTCTTATAATCATTTACTGAAATTGCAGTAAACTTTGATCAGGGTTCTACGTAAGTTAATCTCAAGAAAGGGAAAGCCATGGCACGCACAGCATTAATTATCAGCGGGGGCGCACCCAATGCCACGCTGGTTGCAGGCGCTTTAGAGGCATTTCACGAGGCAGGCATGCAGTTTGATGTTGTCTCAACCGCAGGAGCCGGCGCTTTGCTGGGCCTGATGTACCTGGCGCCAAAAAATGGCGACCCGGTCAGTACGCTGCGCGGACTGAAAGAGATGGGGATTGCAGACTTTATTTACCGGG